>NZ_JBDNXK010000001.1:0-27947 GCF_047721705.1 Acetobacter sp.
ATATTGTTCATGACGGCGATCAGATCGCGCGGACCACCGCAGAACCCGACGCGCCAACCGGTCATGGCATAAGCCTTGGACACCCCGTTGACTGTCAGAACACGATCTTTCAGGCGCGGCTCAACTTCCGCCAGCGTGCAGAACTGGAAATTATCATAGACCAGATGTTCATAGATATCATCGGTCATGATCCAGACATGCTCATGCTTCAGCATGACTTCGGCGATTGCTTCCATATCCTTGCGCGGACAGCATGCTCCCGTGGGATTGTTCGGGAAATTCAGCACCAGCCATTTGGTACGCGGTGTGATGGCAGCATCCAGAGCTTCAGCGGACAATCGGAAATTATTCTCCGCAGGACACGGCACCTGCACAATGTTCGCGCCGCCAAGCCGTGCAATGTCAGCGTAACTGATCCAGTAAGGGGTCGGCAGCACAACCTCGTCACCGGGATTGCAGGTCGCCATCATCGCGTCATAGATGATCTGCTTGGCGCCATTGGCCACAAGAATTTCATCCAGCGCGTAATCAAGATGATTGTCCCGTAGGAACTTGGCCTGAACGGCTTTCTTCAGAGCCGGCTTGCCAGCCTGCGGCGGATACTTCGTGTCACCGCCGCGCGCCGCCTCAACAGCCGCTTCCACCGCGTGGGACGGTGTCGGAAAATCAGGCTCACCCGAGGACAGGCTGACGATTTTCAGCCCTTCGGCCCTGAGGGCGGACGCCTTGTCCGTCATGGCCGCAGAAGCAGAGATTCCAATCCCGTTCAGTCGATCTGCAAAGCCACGCATCGGCGATCTCTCCCACACTTTTGACAAAAATTATACAAATACAGCTACTCCTTACTTTAAATCGTTACGGTCAAGAATAGATAGAAATGAAAATGGTCTGACCTCATAGCATAATCATATGGGGTCCAGCCGAATGTGCCGAGGTATCGTGGCTGAATTACAGCAGTTTCGTTCCCGCAATCAGATCCGTTTCTGTATAGCGATGGAGAACTTTTCGGCATGTCCTCTTGCCCGACCGCCCCGATAGCTGATGCCGTGTATGACGCAGAACGCGGCGCTTCATCTTCTCCGGGAAAAGCAGCGATTTATCGCACCGAACGCGATCTTCTCGGAACGGCTGAGATCCCTGCCGACGCACTCTGGGGCGTGCATACTTTTCGCGCCATGCAGAACTTCCCGATCAGCGGAACGCCCATTGGGTCATTTGGCGCGCTGGTGAATGCTCTGGTCACCGTGAAGCAGGCAGCCGCCCGTGCCAATCACGTCCTCGGTTATCTGGATGAGAAACGGGCTGAGGCGATTGAGAAAGCCTGCACCACAATTTTGTCTGACAGCCGGTATCACAAGTATTTCGTCGTGGACGCCATACAGGGCGGGGCTGGCACATCCTCCAACATGAACACGAATGAAGTCATCGCCAACGTGGCGTTGAAACTTCTGGGAGAAGCACCCGGCACTTATGCCGTGCTCCATCCCAATGATCATGTGAACATGGCCCAGTCCACCAACGATGTTTATCCCACAGCCCTCAGACTGGGACTTATCCAGGCCACAACGCCCCTGCTGGAGGCGTTGAAAGGTCTGGCAGCTGCGTTTGCCGCAAAAGCTGATTCCTTCGGACAGATCCTGAAAGTGGGACGCACCCAGCTTCGCGATGCCGTACCCATGACTGTGGGGCAGGAATTCCGGGCTTTTCAGCATACGATAGAAAATGAAATTCGCAGCATTGGCGACAGTCTCTCCATGTTCCTGCAAGTCAATCTGGGGGGAACCGCCATCGGCACGGGCCTGAATACGGACCCGCGCTACCGCGATCTGGCCATCAAGGAACTCCGGTCCCTGACCGGACACCCGGTTGAGTCTGTCCCTGACCTGATCGAAGCCACCTCAGACGTCGGTGCCTTCATCGCTTTCTCCGGACAGATTAAAAAGCTGGCGCTAAAACTGTCCAAAATAGCCAATGATCTGCGGCTACTCTCCAGCGGACCACGCGCCGGTCTGGAGGAAATCACGCTGCCAGCCGTGCAGGCCGGTTCCTCCATCATGCCGGGAAAGGTCAATCCGGTTATTCCGGAAGCCGTCAGTCAGGTGGCCTATCTGGTCGCCGGTTATGATATGACGATCACGCTATGTGCGGACGGAGGGCAGCTCCAGCTCAACCCGTTCGAACCGACAATCGGTTATTGCCTTTATTCCTCGCTGAAAGTTCTGCATTCGGCAGTCGAGATCTTTGCGACCCGCTGTGTTTCGGGCATCTCCGCGAATGTCGCACAATGTCAGTATCTGTCGGACCGCAGTATTGGTCTCGTGACAGCTCTTGTGCCTGTTCTTGGATACGACATCTGTTCAGCTATTGCGCGCCGTGCACTGGCTGAAAACAGGACCGTAAAAGAACTCGTGCTTACGGAAAACCTGTTGCCGGAAGACAGGCTTGAAGCATTGCTCCGTCCGGAAGCGCTCACGCATCCCAATCTCTAAGACAATAGGTCACAAGGTAGGCTGAGTGCCGGGCCAGTTGCGCGATTCCGCCATGGATCGCGCTAGATCGATCAGGATCTGACGCACCGCCTGAGAAGCCTCGGTGTCCGGAATCAATTCCGGCATACAGAGCGAGACATCTTCCTGTATGGTCGGATTCTGCAAAGGGTATATCTTTGATTTTCCCGGAACAACAATCCGGCTGGCCACAGACCACGGCAGGATCGTACTCCCCAGCCCCTCGGCAATGGCATCCCGCAACGTCATCAGCGCCTCGATTTCCGCCACGATAGTAGGCTCGAGTTGCTTGCGCACAAAAGCCATATCAATACTTTTCCGCACAAAATTATGCCGTGGCGGCACGAGCAGGGGAATCTCGGTAATATCCTGAAGTTGCACGGCACCTGTTTCCGAACAAGGCAGCTCAAGAGCTTCCGGCGCAAGCAGGAAGAATTCCTCCCGCATCAATGGCATGAAGACGACACCCTTGATGGGCCCGGCACCATGAATGACCGCCATATCGAGCCGACCCGTCATGATCAGTTCGCTGTAGATGTCGTCAAAGCTTTCAGTCAGGTGAAGCGTAATGCCGGGTAGTTTTTCCCTGACCAGACGCAGCAGTTCAACCGACAGGGTCGAACCGGCACTGTAAGGCGACAGGCCAACCGACACTTTCCCAACCAGCGGTCCACTGCCCTGCGTGATCTCCACCATCGCACGATCCAGCTGCTTGATCAGGGTCTGCGCATGGCGATAGAGATCGGAACCGGCCGCTGTTGGCGTCACACCACTTTTACTGCGAATAACAAGCTTTTTTTTAAATGCACTTTCAAGGGTAGCCAACTGCTGACTCAGGGCAGGCTGCGCGATATTAAGCAGATCCGCTGCACGTGAAATGGACCCTAGGTCGATGATCTTTACGAAAGCCTGAAGGCGCCTGATGTCCATATAAACCTCCGGGTCGATCCTGATAAAGCAGAAGCCCAAGAAGACAAGGTTTGACGTTTTCAGTCAATGAAATGCCCCACCCCGGACAGCCCTACTATCGGAAGAACATGGGACAGAATAGCAGATCATTACGTCTGCATGGGATTGAACCCACAACAATATTTTACATATTCCTTTCCATGAAAAGGAATATTCAAAAATACACTCCATGATTTCCGATCAGAATCGTTACATATCGATAATCTGTATGACGCCACATCATAACGATACCGTATCATATTAATTAACGAGTTTGTTGTGCTCATTTGTGCGGTCTTCGGGAGAATGTCATGGCGGGTCTGTCGAAAAAGAAACTCTATCTGATTTCCGGAGTGATGGTGAGCACTTTCGCTCCCGCACTCGCTCACGCGGAAACCTCTTCTTCGTCCAAAACCGCGAAAACGTATAAAACAGCAAAAAAAGTGACGGTTGCCGCACGCCCGGCTCATAAAGCCCCTACCTCTGTTCATGCTTCCAATGCAGAAGAGGTGCACGTTGCTGTCCACAGAACGAATTCCGTTTTCAACACATCCACGCCGCAGCACAGCACAACGCAGGTTACAGTCGTAACAGGCGCGGAACTCCTCAAAACCGGCCAGACCAATGTTCTTTCCGCCCTCGCACAGGCGAACCCGGCCATCACCACCGCAGCCCTCCCCGGCGGTGGCGCAAGCTCCTTCGTGCAGACCATGCAGCTTCGCGGCCAGTCGCCGGATGACACGCTGATTCTGGTCAACGGACATCGGCGGCACATCGGTGCGAACTTCAACTCCAACGCCGGCACCAACTGGGGCAGCGAACCCGCCGATATTTCGCTTATCCCAGTCAGCGCCATTGATCATATCGAAGTCATAACCGAAGGTGCGTCCGCACTCTATGGGCAGGACGCCATTGCGGGTGCCGTGAATATCGTGCTCAAAAAAGATACGCACGGCGGCAGCGTCAATTTCAAGAACAGCGGTTACTATGCGGGCGATGGACAGGCGCTCGATGGCTCGGCGAATTACGGCATGGCGCTTGGCGATAAGGGCGGATATCTCGATCTCGCTGCGCAGATCTCGCACCAGTTGCCGACAACCCGCGGCGGCAACTTCTACGGTACAATGTTTGACGATGAACGGAATGAAACTGCAAATCGCGATGTCCAGCGCGGTTTAGGAATTCCCAAATCGACCCTGGAAACGATCAGCGAAAACATGGCTGTGCCGTTTGGTCAAGGCTATCAGTTCTACAGCACATCGACGTTCTCGCACCGTCGCGCCAATGTTGCGGAAACCTATCGCGCCAATTCCGGCTCCGATACGTGGATTAACCCCTCGCTCTATCCCAATGGTAATCAGCCCTACATTACCATGGACCAGTACGACTTCGAGACCGACAACGGCATCAGAGCACGCAAGTTCGGTTTTGCGTGGGATGCCTATATTACCTACGCCCGCGACAAGCAGGATTATGGCACGAAAGATTCCGAAAACGTTTCGATCCCGGACAGCACCCAGACTTCCTTCTATGACGGTGCCTCAATCGCCTCCGAAATGACGGCTGGTCTGCGTGGCTCCCGCTCCTTCCGCACAAGCTTCCTGCCCCGTGAAATCAATCTTCGGTTCGGCGGCGAATATCGCCATGACACATTCCAGATGACGGAAGGTGAACCCGCATCATGGCAGGGCCTTGGCGCCACCGATCACCCGGGTAACGTGCCGATGGCGGTGACCCATCAGAACCGTGACGTTTACGAAGGTAACGTCAATCTTGATTTTTACGTCACCAAGAAATGGGAATGGACGTTGGGCGGTCGTGCAGCCAGCTACAACAATCTTGCGACTGTGGAAACAGGGTCGATCGGCACGCGCTACAATTTCAACAAGCGCTGGGCCATTCGCGCCAACATCAATAGTGGCTACCGCCCGCCGACACTGGGTGAAATGTCCTACTTCTATTCAGCCCCATATCCCGGCTATACTGTCGATCAGGTTCCGGCCAACAGTGCGATCGCCAAATATCTGGGCGCTGGCAAGATGAAAGGTGAATATTCGCGCAGCTATACAATCGGCTTCGACGCGACACCGGTTGATAACTTCCATGTCACTGGCAACCTGTATTACATCGCGATCAACGGACGTCTGGGCAGCACGAAAACCTACAGCGTCAATCAGAGCGACACCGCACTGATGGATCTGCTCGCAGCAGCAAATCTTAATAGCGCGACATCGCTTTCCTATTATTCCAATCTCTACAACACCCAGACTTTCGGCGGCGATCTGAACGCGAACTACACTCTGCATACCAGACGCTATGGCCAGTTCGTGTTCGCGATGGGCATCAACTTCTCTGATAACGAAATCCGCTCGGCCAAGGATAACCTCGTCAACGAATACACCAAGCAGGTGGTGCTGCATTCCGCGCCGAAGAACCGTGAGCAGATCAGCGTAAACTGGGAAATGGGCAAGTGGTCGGTCTTCGTGCAGGAAATGCGTTACGGCTCGATCATCTACATGGCAGCACCGACCGGTCCGGGCAGCACGCCGTTCAAGCAGAACCCGGGCTTCATCACCAATCTGGAAGTTGACTATAAGATTACCCCCCGCTGGACTGTTGGCGTCGGTGCCAACAACCTTGGTAACAAGTATCCGACCCGTATTTCCCGTGCTATCTCCAACACCCAGCAAGGCCTCTCCAAATATGCGTCCTACTCGCCATACGGGTTCAATGGCGGCATGTATTACGTGAAGACCTCCCTCAACTTCTGAGGCTTTCACCCAACACCTAGAACTTCTGAAAAGCCCCTTCCTCAAGGGGCTTTTCCTGTTTCAGGCTCCCATAGTGGAAACAATCATCAACACATTTCAGCGAACGACTGCCTATGCTCTTAAAGACAGGGCTATCCGCCTGTTAAAGTGAGAGGAAAAGGATACCGATGAATGCAGTATGTCTTTCCTCCCCCCTCCCTACCCGCCATTCCGGTCGTCGGCGCGGACGCCGCGTTTCCTGTCCGCCGCATCTGGTGCGTCGGTCGTAATTACGGCGAACACACCCGCGAAATGGGCGGCGACCCAGCCAGTGACCCACCGATCTTCTTCGCCAAACCGGCTGATGCCGTCACGCTGGAACGGACGCTGCCGTTTCCTCTACACACGAACGATCTCCACCATGAGATCGAACTTGCCGTCGCCATCGGTGGAGAAGGCGTCAATGTTCCGGTCGGACAGGCACTCGATCTGGTCTATGGCTATGCCGTCGCACTCGACATGACACGACGCGATCTTCAGGCCATCGCCAAGAAGAAAGGACAGCCGTGGGATCTGGCCAAGGGGTTCGACCAGTCCTGTCCCATTGCTCCCATCCGTTCCGTTGCCGAGATCGGTCACCCCACGGAGGGCCGTATCGCGCTGCATGTGAACGGCGAAGTCCGTCAGCAAGGCGACATCAAGGATCTGATCTGGTCAGTTCCCGAGATCATCGCCGCCCTATCCAGTTTTGTGGAACTGCGACCCGGCGACCTGATCCTGACCGGCACGCCATCCGGTGTTGGTCCCGTCGTGGCGGGTGACAGGCTGATGGGAGAATGCGAAGGCGTGGGACGACTGGAGGTCGCATACGCTCCGCGGGACTGAGGGTTGCAAAGATGGTTTACGCGCCTCGGTAAACTCTTGCATTCGTTTTTCCAGCCCCCATATCCTTCAACAAGATCAAGACCATGGCCGCGCTGCCTCCTTGAGGGGCGCCCTTCATGGCCCTGACCGTCGCCTCACTTCAAAGGGACAAACAGGAATATGGATATTCAGAAATTTACTGAACGTAGTCGTGGCTTTCTTCAGGCCGCACAGACGATTGCGCTTCGCGAATACAACCAGCAGCTCACGCCGGAGCACCTGCTCAAGGCGATGCTGGATGATAATGAAGGCGCAGCCTCTTCGCTGATCAAGGCCGCTGGCGGCAACCCGCTCGGCGCACTTTCCGCTGTCGAAGAAGCACTCGCCAAACTGCCAAAAGTTCAGGGAGGCGGAGCCGGTCAGCCTCAGGCGACGCCCGACCTTGTGCGTTTGCTCGACAATGCCGAACAGGCCGCCCAGAAAGCCAATGACTCTTTCGTGGCGCAGGACCGTCTTCTCGTCGCCATAGCGGCGTCTGACACGGCCGCCGGTCGCGCCCTGAAAGACAATGGCGCGTCTGCCGATGCGCTTGAAAAAGCTGTTGCCGCTGTCCGTAAAGGCCGCACCGTCACCAGCGAGAACGCCGAGGCCGGCTTCGACGCGCTGAAGAAATACGCCCGCGACGTGACCGCCGTGGCGCTGGCTGGCAAGCTTGATCCGGTGATCGGTCGTGACGAGGAAATCCGTCGCGCCATTCAGGTTCTTGCACGCCGCAGCAAGAACAATCCTGTTCTGATCGGTGAGCCGGGCGTTGGTAAGACCGCCATCGTCGAAGGACTGGCCCAGCGTATCGTCAATGGTGATGTGCCGGAGGCTCTTCGCAACAAGAAGCTGCTTTCCCTCGACATGGGCGCGCTGATCGCCGGTGCGAAATATCGTGGTGAGTTCGAAGAACGTCTGAAGGCGGTTCTCAAGGAGATTGAATCCGCCGAAGGACAGGTCATCCTGTTCATCGACGAGATGCATACGCTTGTTGGTGCGGGTCGCTCCGATGGCGCGATGGATGCCTCCAACCTCATCAAGCCGGAACTCGCCCGTGGCACGCTGCACTGTATCGGTGCAACAACGCTCGACGAGTATCGGAAATACATCGAGAAAGACGCGGCGCTGGCCCGTCGTTTCCAGCCGGTGTTCGTTGGTGAGCCTTCGGTGGCCGACACGATTTCAATCCTGCGCGGCATCAAGGAGAAGTATGAACTTCACCACGGTATCCGCATCGCCGACGGCGCGCTTGTCGCCGCTGCTACGCTGTCGAACCGCTACATCACCGACCGCTTCCTGCCGGATAAAGCCATCGATCTGATCGACGAGGCTTCCAGCCGGCTGCGGATGCAGATCGACAGCAAGCCGGAAGAACTCGACGAACTCGATCGTCGTGTCATCCAGCTCAAGATCGAGCGCGAAGCGCTGCGCAAGGAGGATGACTCCGCCAGCCGCGAGCGTCTTGAAAAGGTCGATGCCGAACTGGCCGAGCTGGAAGAGAAATCCGACGCGATGAACGCCGCCTGGCATGCGGAAAAGGATCGGGTCAACGCTGTTCAGAAGCTCAAGGAGCAGCTGGATGAGGCGCGGTCTCAAGTGGAAGTCGCACAGCGTAAAGGCGATCTCGGTCGTGCTTCGGAGCTGATGTACAGCACCATTCCGCAGCTTGAGGCCAAGATCACCGAGGCGCAGAACGAAGAGCAGAGCAATTCCGCGAACGACCTCGTCTCGCAGGCCGTCACCGAGCAGAGCATTGCCTCGGTCGTGTCCCGTTGGACCGGCATCCCCGTGGATCGCATGGTCGAAGGCGAGCGCGCGAAGCTGCTCCGCATGGAAGACGAGCTGCGCAAGCGGGTTGTTGGTCAGGAGCCTGCACTCAAGGCCGTGGCTAACGCAGTCCGTCGTGCCCGTGCAGGTCTTCAGGACCCGAACCGTCCGATTGGTTCGTTCCTGTTCCTCGGCCCGACCGGCGTCGGCAAGACCGAGTTGACCAAGGCGCTTGCCGAATTCCTGTTCGACGACGAAAAGGCCCTGCTCCGCATCGACATGAGCGAGTTCATGGAGAAGCACTCCGTGGCCCGTCTGGTCGGCGCGCCTCCGGGTTATGTCGGCTACGAGGAAGGTGGTGTGCTGACCGAGGCCGTACGGCGTCGTCCCTATCAGGTCATCCTGTTCGACGAGGTGGAAAAGGCCCATCCGGACGTCTTCAACATCCTGCTTCAGGTGCTGGATGACGGTCGTCTGACCGATGGTCAGGGCCGCACGGTGGACTTCCGCAACACGCTGATCGTGCTGACCAGTAACCTTGGTTCCGACGTTCTGGCCAACCAGCCGGATGGTGAAACCACCGACATGGTGCAGGCTCAGGTCATGGAAGTCGTGCGTGCGCACTTCCGGCCCGAGTTCCTCAACCGTCTGGACGAGATCGTGCTGTTCTCGCGGTTGCAGAAGAAGGACATGGCGCGGATCGTGGATATCCAGATCGCCCGCCTCCAGTCGCTGCTGACCGACCGGAATATCGTGATCAAGCTGGACGATCTTGCCCATCAGTGGCTGGCCAACGAAGGCTACGATCCGGTCTACGGTGCTCGTCCGCTCAAGAGAGTTGTGCAGCGCAGTCTTCAGAACCCGCTGGCGGAACTGCTGCTCGAAGGCACGATCCACGACGGCGAAGAGGTCAAGGTCTCGGCCAATGGCGATGGTCTGATCATCAATGGTCGCGAGGCGGCAACTGTTCTCGCCTGATCGGCTGGCGCATTCCTGAAAAGAAAAAAGAGGCTCCGTTCGCGGGGCCTCTTTCTTTTTATTCGTCAGTAGCAGAGCGGCTACACACAGAAGAAAGACGTAACCGTTCTATGGAAAGGCGCGCGCGACATGCGTATGTCGTGCCTGACCATGTTCGCCCGACCGCAGGAACCCGTGCTCATGATTGAACATTACACCGACCATGCCGCCAATGAACGCACCTTCCTTGCATGGGTAAGAACCGCTCTCGCTCTCGTTGCGTTTGGTTGCGTGCTGGCGAAATTCGATCTTTTTCTGCATTTCCTCGCGGCCCAGCATCCTCTTCCCATCCACAACTCTTTCGCCTCCACCTCGCAGATCGGCGTTCTCACCGCGAGCGTGGGCGTTATCATCCTTCCTCTTTCCTATTGGCGGTTCACCAAAGTACGGGCAGCCCTGAATGACACGAGAAAGATGGATATTGCTCTCGTGAAGGTGGAAGGGCTTCTGACACTGGTGTTGGTGGTCATCTGTCTGGCAGCCATCGCGGCATTACTGCCCGCGCTGCATGGATAGATGTCAGAGGAAGACCAGAACCCGTTCGGAACACCCAAACAAAGCCTTGCAACTTTTTATGCCAGCATTGCGTTCATCGGATAACCTCTCAATGACGGAGCCATCCCATGGACTTACTTCGCTGGACACTGATTTTTCTGGTCTTTGCTCTGATCGCCGCAGTCTTCGGCTTTACAGGCATCGCTGCCAATTTCGCCTATATCGGCAAAATCCTGTTCTTCATCTTTATCGTTCTGTTCGTCGTCAGCCTTATATTCGGTCGCCGACGCCCCTGAGCAGCATCACAAACCCGATCAGGACCAACAGGGCGGCGAGTCCGCCCAACTCCGTAAGGGAAACAGGCAACCAGTCGAACAGATAACTCGGCTGGTCGCACGGCTTTCCCGGTTGCAACGGCATGGAAGCCAGACGTTCAGCGATCGTCTGGCCTTTGAGTCTGGGTGCCGCACATTCCGGCAGAGGGCTAGCCCAGAAGCCCCATTCCACACCTGCATGAATCACACTGAGGACTATTGCGGCCAACAGGGGTGGAACGCCACACCAACTGACTGAACGCGCCCAGCGACGCGGCACCATCATGCCAACAAGGCCAATGGCTATCAGGATTCGCCAGGGCCAGCGTTCCCACAGGCATAAGGCACAGGGCACCAGCCCACGCCCGTTCTCCAGCCACCACGCAAAAGCAAGCGCAATCGCTCCCGAGACGATGAGCAGCAGACTGGGCAGGCGCACCGTAACCGGGGTTTGCCGGCTGAAAATCCTGCGTCGTGACATCATACTTATGGGCCCTGCTTGCGCACGTGGTCATTCATTTTGGGGAAAGAGGTTATACCCCTCTCACCCGCATTGATGCCCTTCTATCACGCAGTGCCCTCTCTCCGCGACCTATGCAGCATGGCAAGGAAATCGCGGGCCCATGTCCCGGCCGTCGTGTTGCGAATTTCCAGATTGAGTGCGTTCCACCGCCGCTTGCGCTCTTCCCGACTCATGGTCAGCGCTTGATGCAGCGCATCGGCGATGTCATCCGCGTCATGAGGGTTGACGAGGAGCGCTTCGCCCAGTTCCGGCGCGGCGCCCGCAAGATGGGAGAGCACAAGCGCACCGGGATCGTCCGGATTCTGCGCAGCGACATACTCCTTGGCGACCAGATTCATGCCGTCCCGAAGCGGCGTGACAAGCCCCACATCCGCCATGCGATAGAAACCCGCAAGAACCTGTCGTTGCACGGGCCGCGTCAGATAACGAATCGGCGTCCAGTCACAGGCAGCAAATGCCCCGTTGATGCGCCCCACGGTCTCATCAAGCTGACGCCTGAGCTGGCGATATTCCTCCACTTCCCCCCGCGAGATCGGAGCGACCTGAAGATAGGTCACATGGCGATGATGTTCGGGATAGCGGGTCAGAAGCCGTTCATATCCGAGGAAACGCTCTTCCAGTCCCTTGGAATAATCCAGCCGGTCAACACCGATGATCAGCGGCTCATTGTGAAGACTTTCACGAAGACGCTTCACTTCCAGCCCATTATCCGAGTCTCGTGCCTCTTCCGCGAACGCCACCGGGTCGATACCGATCGGGCAGGCCACCACTTTCGAGGCATCGGTCTCGTTCTCGATGCGCATGCACTCCCACAGATTCTGACAATCTTCTTCGGTCTGCACACCAATGAGATTGTAAGCCTGCATGTCCTCCAGCAGGGCATCCGCACAGGGAAGAGCGCGGAACAGGCTCCAGGGCGGGAACGGAATATGGAGGAAGAAACCGATGGGGGCTGTCACACCAAGTTCACGGAGAGCCTGCGCCAACGGAAACAGATGATAGTCATGAACCCAGATGATATCGTCCGGTTTCAGCAGGGGCTTCAGCGTCCGGGCGAACATCCGGTTGACTTCGAGATACTGATGCCAGTCCGAGCGCCCGTAATTCATCAGGCCGAGACGATAATGACATAACGGCCAGAGAATGCCGTTCGAGAAATTCTGGTAATAGCCCCGATGCTGCTGTGGCGTCAGAGGAATCGTCGCGTAGGTGACCGTGCCGTGCTCATCTAGAGAAGGCTCCGGATCGCCCACAAAATCGGTCTGCTTACCGGACCACCCGAACCACAGGCAGCGTGGTTCGGTGCGCAGGGCATCGGCAAGCCCGACGGCGAGGCCACCGGCTGGCTTGTTTCTCTCCCTCGGATCCGGAACCCGATTCGAAACGATAACCAGACGTCCCATGATTAAGCCTCGTTATCCGCAGCGTTTATCGTTTCTCCACCGTCTTTTTCTGCAGGCACCAGAGACGCAAGCCACGACCGGAAGACTGCTGGCGTCGGGAAATCGGTGCCGATGCGGAATCCCACCCCACCCAGACGCACGGCGGCCTTGATAGCGTCTTCGTCCGTTACATCGTCCCCGACAAAAACCGGCTTACGCCCAGCAAACGGCGCGGCTTCCATCAGCAGGGACACGGCGTAGCCCTTGTCGACCCCGGCGGGTTTGATCTCCCACGCCATTTTCGCTGCCTGAATGTGAAATTTGTCGCCCTCTGTAGCAATCCATGCCTCAGCGGCTTTCCGCAGTTGCGCCTGCGCTTCCGGAGCCCCGCGATAGTGCAGGACGAAGCCACCGATCTTCCGCTCCAGACGTGTGCCCGGCAGCGATGCGACAAGTTCCTGCGCATCCCGCACCCATTCGCTCGGCACTGGCGGCAATGCTGCGCGTTCAATCGGTCCACCCGGACGATGGCGAATGGCTATTCCATGCTCACCCGCAACAGCAAAAGGCACATCACCCAGCAGAGCATCGATCTGGTCGATGGGGCGGCCAGAAATGACGGCCAGCGCGTCATTCGTTGCCGCACGCAGACGGAGCAACGCTTCCTTCAAACCCGGAGGCACGACGACATCCTCGGGGGTCGGCGCGATATCCACCAGTGTGCCATCAAAATCGAGCAGGAAGGCCACCTGATTCAACGGCATATGCGTTCGGGTCAGGGGAGCAGCGGGGTGCGAGGCCGAAACGCTGTTTGACGCAATCACGGTGAGAACTTCCCTCTTGGTCTGACAAACTTATGAGACGGTCTCGGCCTTTCCTGAGTGGCGAGACGCCATGACGGCAAGCGTGTGCCCGATCACCATGCCGGACGGGCCCGCCTTCAACAAGGCATCGCGCTGCAAGGATGCCGTGCGTCTCCTATTTACGCCCCACATCACTAAATGTTTATTGAATTACAATGCTGAAAGACGGTTTGAGCCATTTCACTCCGGCGCGGTGAGACCAGCACCATCATCGCCGGCCGCCGGCGCCTGTGGCGGAACATCGGTCGGAGGAGAGGGCGTTGCCGCATCCCCGGAGGAAGCCGGAGCCGTGGTGCCCGGCATTGGCGGAACCGGGGGCTTTTCAAGTGTGGGAAGCGCAGGCGGCACGTCTTCACCCTGACAAGTCACAACCCGGATGTCATAAATGGGGCTTTCAAAAACACCCAGCGAGGGTTCGGCAGCCAGCATCCATCCGCGGAATACGGCACCCTGCTCATGCCGGTCCTGCACATCCAGCCATGCAGCCGCATCGCGCCGCAATGTGGGGGCATGCAGGAGGCAGCGCGCAACAGTAATGTCCAGCGCCTCATAATGCTGGGCGCTCCCAACGGGAAGCGTGAGTGTCTCCACATGGGAATCAAGGCGGTTCAGCACACGGATGACCGCCGTTCCCTTTCCCTGCCATGTGTCGGCTGGATACATGGCAGGGGGCGCCAGAGGTTCCGCCGCGAAGACAGGGGAAAACCCAAGCATGCAAACAGCCAGCGTTGCCGCCACTTTTGAAAAAATCTTGTCCAGACCAGACATTCTACCGTTCACTCTCCAGCCTTCGGACTCGCAAGCGATGCCACCAGATCGGTGAGCATCTGCCGCATGGCAGTTTCATCGACCCCCATCAGAATGGCATCGTCAAACGCATCCCGCATGACATCCCGCAATTCCTCCCAGTTCTGTCTCAGAACCAGGAGCTTTTCCGTGCAGGAAACAGGATTACCGTCTGTCTGAGGCCAGATTGTGGGGGCGTCCTTCACGGAATGTCTCCACTCCCGGAAGAGGCAGGCGCGCTATCGCCCGCCTTGGCGTGATTGGCCTGCGTCAACGTGTCCGTTACCGAGAAGATGAATTTGCTCAGCAGCTGCTCGAGACTGATGGAGCCCTGAGTGATGGTCATGACGCCGCCAGCCTTCAGCATGCGCGTGTCAGCGCCGGGCGACAGGGCAATATATTTTCCACCAAGCAGACTGTCGCTTGTGATGATGGCCGCCGTATCAGTCGGCAACTCCACGTCTGGCCGCACGCTGAAATCCACACTGGCCTTGAAAGTCTTCGGATCGACGGTTTCCGAAACCACATGACCGATGGGAATACCCGCCAGCTTGACCTCCGACCCGACATCCAGCCCGTCAATATGAGCGAAATTTGCCGTCAGACGATAACCATCATCCGTTTTGCGGCCGCTATTGACGACGGCCACGACGAGCAGAACCGCAAAGAGGAGGATAACCGCGAAACCGACAATCAGTTCCGATGTCGCACGCGCCTTCTGCAACGGAGGCAGCGCCAGCGCAGATGGCTGGGAATTAGTCGAAACGGAACTCATCAGCCCTCACTACGCCCGAAATTTTCAGGCAGAATACCGGGCCAAGCCGTCTTTCGACAACCCCGCACATATTTCATTGCTGCAAGAAGATAGAAACGGCAACCCAGAGAGACTGCGATCAGTCTTCCGGGCTCCAGGATTCATAGTCACCCGTCGCAGCAGGACGTTTGCCACCGCGATAAGCGCTCCCGGGAGGACGGTAGGCTTCCGCCGTACCGGTCATGTCAGGCTGATGCGGCAACTGCCACGGCTTGCGAGCTTCCATCGGGATGGGTTTGTCTTCCATGTAATGGAGCCAACCCCACCATTCCGCCGGAACAGCCGAACCATCTTCACCCTTGTGATAGATCACCCATCGCTCGTGGCGCTCGACGCCTCCCCCCTTACGGGTGGGCGTCCGCGACTCGTAATAGGCGCGACCGTCATTGTCCTTGCCTACAAGACGTCCATGCAGGCGGGTATGAAGAAGGGTGCCAAGCGTTGCCATGACGTAACTCTATCCCAGCCTTCCCGTCTCCGTCCACTCCTGAACGGAGCATTTGTCCTTCACGATATGGGCACCAGAAGTGCGTTCCGATGCAGTCTTGCCGCGCCCAACCTCCGCGAAGAAAAGTTATCCCCCATATCCCCATTTTGCAGAGCATTGTGCCCCCCATATCCTCAGCCTGCCCTGCTTCCCGATGAAGCGGCGGGAACGATAATCTGGGTCCATGAACGCTCATCATTACTGGGACGGTGTGGAAATGCGCACCGTCATGGCCTCACCCGATCCCGATGCTCCGGCACGCGCCATTACGCTGCCCGCAGGATGGAGTGACGAAGCTGCGGCGGCCCTCGCCGAAATCGTCCCCGGAAGGGGAGCGGTTTCCCTGCCTGTAGAGTCCGGTCGCTGGATCTCTTCACTTGCCTCGCACGGCCATAAGCACTCTTCAGGTGAGAGGATCAGCGGGCGTTCGCTTGCGTGGCTGCTTATCCTGAGGCAGGCCGCGCCCACGCTCGCCGTATGGCATGGCGCATTCGATCGGCGACCGGGATTTGTCGTCAATCTGGCGGCCTTCGTTCTGCCGGGTGAAGGATTCGCCGCCGAGGCTTTCGTAGCCGCTCTCCGACTGCTGTGCCTCACGCTACGCGCCGATTCCAAGGCCAAGGAAGCGCGACGCAATGGTGAACTGCCTCTCGACGCCGTTTCCGACCGCGAGCCGAGCCTGTTCGATCTGCCGCTGACGCCACCTCCGGCGGATGCCACCATCGACCTGCTGCCCGACGCACCGCTGCCTATCGCTGGTGAACTTCTCCTGACCAATCTCGACGCCTGCCTCGCGGCACTGGGTCTCGACTATGACAGTGACGACGGGCGCGATGCGGCCTGCTCACTCGTGGCACTCACAACGCTCGTCGCACGCGAAGGCACCGGATGCGACTATCTGCCGTTGACGCCCCATCGTCATGTGATCGCCGGTATTTCTGCCGCCATCCGTGATGCATGGTCCCGCGCTGCGGTTGAAACGGACGCACCGGAAGCCCGCATCGAAACAGGCTTCTCTTCTTCCGGCCCGATAGATGCCCTGCTTGGATGCGAGGCCTGCGGCATAGCCCCGATCTTCTCGCCTCTGGATGAACAGGGACACCTGGCGCCCAGCACGATCAACCGACTGGCCGCCAAAGGCTTCTCTCCTGAAACTGCCCTTGCCGCAGCGCTGGCAGGCGAAAGCCCTCTGCGACTGCCTGACACGGATGCCCACATGCGCATGTATCGCGCATTGGCCGGCTTCGTGGATCGTGTTCCGGCGCGCCCCGACCCGATGGTGACGCCGCCACGCGCCCTTCCCCGTGGCGTCATTCGCCCCATGCCGGAACGCCATACGGGGATTGCCCAGAAAGCCGCCGTGGGTGGTCATCGCTTCTTTCTGCGAACGGCGGAATATGATGATGGCAGCTTGGGTGAAATTTCCCTGACACCAGCACGGGAAAGCGCAATGGTGCGGGGACTGCTCGAAAGCTTCAGTCAGGCCGTCAGCATCGGGCTGCAATATGGCGCGCCACTGGAAGATTTCGTCGAACGGTTCGCCTACTCGTCTTTCGGACCGGCAGGCACTGTCGAAGGCGATCCGGTAGCGTCCTATGCCACGTCGATTCTGGATTATGCCTTTCGCGCGCTCTCGAATCTTTATCTGCACCAGCCTCTGCCGGATGCGCCGCCTGCTGATTCAGACCGCGATCCGTCGCCTCTCCTGCCCTTCGATACGGAGCAGTCCTCTCCGGTCAACAGAAGAAAAGGGCTACGGCTGGTAAGCTGAACGCTCTTCTTAGCCTGTCATAACAAGCAAACAGGGCGGCCCGATTGGGGAACGCCCTGTTTGCTTGTCTACCAAGAAAGATGTGCGAAACCGCCTTATTCTGGCGTCACCAGATCATTATAATTCTGTTCCAGCATGAGATGCGGCGAATAGGTCGGATCGCGCCGATATATTTCGGTCTCCCCCCACCGCTGCTGCATATACTGCGTCTCGCCGAAGAAACGGGCCTCGTGCTCAGGACGATCATCGCTGCCCCGTGACAGGCTCTCGTGATGAACGGCAACGAAGCTGTTGCACTGAATGATCCGCCAGCCAGCGTCTCTCAGCTTCAGGCAAAGATCAACGTCGTTATAAGCAACTTTCAGATTCGTTTCATCGAAGCCACCCACTTCGCGGAACGCTTCCGCACGCACCAGCATGCCTGCTGCCGTGACAGCCGTTATCTCATGGCTGACCGCCGCGCGCGCCATATAGCCGTGATCGGTCCGTCGCAGTCCACGATGGACATGCACACCGACAACATCAGGGCCGACAACGACACCCGCGTGCTGAACTGCGCCGTTAGGATAAAAGAACTTTCCTCCGACCGCGCCGATATCGGCACCAGCCAGCGCTTCCCCGACAATGGTTTTCAGCCAGTTTCTGTTTTCCACAAACAGGTCATTATTCATAAAGAAATAGAATTCAGAGGAACTGGCCGCCGCAGCCAGATTATTCAGGCGGGAGAAATTGAACTCTTCCTTGACGGAAAGAACACTGATCCGCTTGTCCTTTACGATTTCCTGACAGAATTCCAGCGTTTCCTTTTCCGTTGACCAGTTATCGACCAGAATGATGTCGTATTTCTTGTAAACCGTGTGCTCCAGAATACGCGCGACACATTCCCGCGTCGTTTCCACCTGATCCCGGAAAGGAATGATGATCGAAACTGTCGGCTCCTGAGGAACGGCCCATCGGACGTTATAGATCGGCAGATTGTCGATCGCTTCAACCAGCGCCTTGTAGCCCACGCGCTTCAGATGATCGGCGACACAGCGCGCACCCGCGCTCACGGCATACTGCTTGTTGTCAATCGTCGCCGCTGTCGAATTGAGCGATTTGCGCCAGTGATAGAGAATTTCCGGCACATGCAGAAAATTCTCACGCGGTACGATTTCCGTCAGCCGCAGCATCAGATCATGATCCTGCGCCCCATCATACGCCGCACGCAGCTCTCCCGTTTTACGCAGGATATCGGTGCGCACCATCGTCAGATGACAGATGTAGTTGCATCCAAGAAGATAGCGATAATCGAAATCCGGCTTGAAATTCGGCTCCGAGAGATAACCCGCCTTGTCGATCTTGTCCTCATCGGAATAAATCACCAGCGGGTCACGCCCATAAGCCGCCTGAAGCATGGCCTCAAGCGCAACATTGACCATCACATCGTCATGGTCGAAGAAAGCGATCCATTCACCTTTGGCCGCCTTGATCCCTTCGTTTGTGGCCTCTGAAATACCGACATTCTTTTTCAGCCGGATCAGCTTGATACGAGAATCATTCCGGCAATAGTCGGCCATCCGGGCCGCCACTTCGAGCGACTTGCCACCATCGTCAACAACGATGAGCTCCCACTTGCTCCATGTCTGCGCCATGACAGACTCCACAGCCGCAATGAAATCCATCGTATCCGGCTTATAAGTCGGACATATGATGCTCACCAGCGGACCATTTTTAACAAATGTCTCCCCCAGTTCCTGCCGTCGTGCCGCCACACGGGCCCGAAGCGAGGCAAAGTAGCGCCGCGTCCAGGAATCATAATCGGCCAGATTGTAACGCTGCTCCGGCAGAAGATTGACGATCTGGGACCGGAGCGAGACTATTTCACGATGCAGGCGACTGACTGTCTCATTCAGCGACAGCAGATGCTCCTCCAGCTTGTCATCCACGAGTGAAGTGGTGACCGGGCTTCCCTCAAGTTCAACATGGCCGGGTTCGACGAAAAAGCTGAGGGTGGTGAGGCCCGTGCTGCGTTTATGCCGCGGGATGATCAGTTCGAAACCGCAGTTTGGATCCCCGCCGGTGGCAGCCGCGACATCCCCACGGAAGCGATCGGCGCAGATACGGGCGAAAGGTACCCCGCCCATAAGCACCGTCAGATCACACTGCCCTACCCGTTCTCCCGTTGCGGAATTGAGCCGCTGCACCCATCCCCGTACAGCCCCCTGTCCGAACCCATCGACAAAGGACGCATAAGTAAAACTGGGTTGAAAGGTAGTCCGTGTGTCTTTTTCTTCAGGCGCGCCGCCCCCTGCAAGGGAAGGAACAATCGACCGGTTCGGGAACCGCAGACCGATAGTGTGTTCCTTCCCATCCGCGACGGAATCCGGCAGAACAAACCGGAACCCAAGAGAAGGCGCGGCCACTCCGATATTCTGCTCCACGTCCGGCCGCGGCAGATCACAAGTCACACTCGCGATTTCCCGACCATCCAGAAAGACATGGAGTGTAACCGGCTGTCCGCTGTCCGTGAGATTGCAGGCCCAGCCTTTCAGTTCCAGTCCGTTAATTTCATCCAGATAGCCGATAAACTGGTCGATCCGCCGGGAGGTGGCCAAAGGCGCGTTCATCAAATTCCCCGTTCCAATATTCTCCCGACAACAACCAAGGGAGAAGCAGATAAAATAATAACGTCGATGGTAAAAAAGGCATCAACCTTCAGACGGCAGACCTCGACTCACCATGAACTGACATTCTCAATATCAGTTCTGATCGTTCGTCGATTCCTATGACGTCACGAACGGTCGGCACCCGCCAGAGAATTCCTGAGTTCGAGAAAACGCTTCATCGCCTGCCGCGCCCGTGAAGCATCACTTCCCAGCCGGATCAAAGCGGGTATCTGCAACGGATCACGCAGCAGTGACAGCAGCAGCGGCCCAACCCCCAAGCCACCATCAGGAGACAGGGCGATACCTGCCGCCGGTGGCAGCGTCCGATCCGCCGGATCGCACACCACGCGCAGGACGCCGAATGAGCGTTTAGCCTCCTGTGCCGCCACGGCAAGGAAACCGCTTTCCATGTCAAGAGCGCAGCATCCGCTCGCCATGGAAAGACGCTGCTTTTCTTCCTCCGTCAGCACAACTTCATCACTGTGCAGAAGAGCACCGCCAATCACGCCCGGCACACTGTCCGCCCCAAGCGTGCGCCGCAAGGACGGCGAACAGGGAAAGAGCTTTCCGTCTTTCACCACCACATCCGGTATCAGAATCGTCCCCGGACGCAGCGCCGGATCAAGTCCTGCCGCCAGCCCGAACGAGACAACGGATGGCACACCGCAGGCAGTCAGCCTCGCTGCCCCTTTCCGCGCCCCCTCTTTTGTCGCACCGCTGATGGCGATCGGCGCATTAGGGAAAAACTGTCGCAGAAGAGAGGCCTCGGCCTTCAGTCCCACGAGGAACCCAATGTCATCGGGGGAAGAAAAGGCCGCTGTCATATGGTCAGAACCCGTAACTGACGGTGCGTGAATTGCTGACACCCAGATTGCGATAGCGGGAAACGGCCATCAGCGGGAAAAACATGCGGTAACCATGATATTTCAGATAGAAAACCTTGGGGAAACCGACAGCGTTGTATGGCTGTTCATCCCACTCGCCATCATCATTCTGATGGGTGGTCAGCCAGTTGATGCCCCGCGCCACTGCCGGGTCATCACGACGACCCGCAGCCATCATGCCCAGCACCGCCCATGCTGTCTGTGACGGCAGGCTTTCCTTGTAGCGACCGTGCTCTCCACCCTCATAGCTCTCGCAGCCTTCACCCCAGCCACCATCAGGACGCTGGGTCGAACGCAGCCATTCCACTGCACGCACGACCATCGGGTCATCATGAGAGATGTCAGCGGCGTTCAACGCACAGAGAACCGACCATGTGCCGTAAATGTAGTTGGTGCCCCACCGGCCGAACCAGGAACCGTCCTTTTCCTGATCACCCCGCAAATACTCGATGCCGCGTTCGATCACCGGACGGTCTTCGGGATTACCAAGCTGCGCAAGAAAAGAGATGCAACGCGCCGTCACGTCAGCGGTCGGCGGGTCAAGCAATGCGCCATGATCGGCAAAGGGGATATGATTCAGAATATCTTTGTCATTGTCGATATCGAATGCACCCCAACCACCGTTGGTGCTCTGCATACCGACAATCCATTTCCGCGCCCGTTCAATCGCCTCGGCATTGGCCGGATCGTTCTGGCGATGGAGCAGCATGCCAACGACGGCCGTGTCATCGACATCCGGATAATAGTCGTTGCGATACTGGAACGCCCAGCCGCCCGGCTCCAGATCGGGCTTGTTGATGGCCCAGTCACCCTTCACATCGAGAATCTGACGGCCACGCAGCCACTCGGCTGCCTTCGCCATTTTCGCCTGCGTCTTTTCGTTCGAGAGGCCGCTCGGGCCGCTCTCGGCTTCCATCATCGCATGACCAGCGAGACCCGTATCCCAGATCGGCGACACACAGGGCTGGCAGTAGACTTCGTCACCATGCTCGACCAACAGCGCCTTGACCGACTCCCAAGCCGTCGCGGCACGCGGATCGCTGTCCGGCACGCCCAGAGCGCGATACATCATCACGGTGTTGGCCATTGCCGGATAGATCGCGCCAAGCCCGTCGACGCCATTCAGACGCGGTTCGATGAAGTCCACAGAGGCCTTGATGGCTTTCTCATGCACCTTCTTCGGGATGAATTTCACCGCCGGACGCAGAACCTGATCCAGTATCTTGAAGGCATGCCCCCACCTGGAGCGGTAAGGGCCGCGAATCCAGTCTTTCACCTGATCGGGCGGCGTGAGGAACAGCTCCTGCACATGAATACCACGCGGATTGATCGCAATTGGCCTGAGCGCCGCCAATACCAGCAGAGGCGCAATCACCGTCCGCGACCAGTAGGACATGTTCCAGACGGAAAAGAATGCCGAGCGCGGTAACAGCATCAGTTCCACCGGCATGACCGGCGTTCCGTGCCACGGAATTTCACCAAACAGGGCGAGCTGAAAGCGGGTGAAGACGTTGGACCGCTCGGCCCCACCATGGGCGAGCACGGCTTCCCGCGCCCTCTTCATGTGCGGGGCATCGATATCATCACCAATGCATTTCAGCGCATAATAGGCCTTCACGGTGGCTGAGATATTGAAATCGCCATCGTGATAGAGGGGCCAGCCGCCGTGGTCGCCCTGAATACGCCGCAGATAGACGCCGATCTTCTCATCAAGCGGCTGGTCGATCCGGTCGAGGAAATGCTCCAGCAACACGAATTCGGCCGGGATGGTGGCGTCGGCTTCCAGTTCGAACACCCAGTGACCGTCGTCGTTCTGCCGTCCGGCCAGAGCCGCATGCGCACGTTTGACCACCCGATCCAGTTCATCCGGACCCAGTCCGACAGGGTCAGCCGTGGTAGAAATGGTTGCGTCGTCCAGCATGGCCTACAGTCATTCCCTCAGCAAAAAAACAATCCCGTTTGGGTGTTCCGTAGCGGCAAGTTGTCGTTCTGTCATCCATTTGTCACGAACCAGCCGCCTATCAGCGCAACCCCAGCACCTTCACGGCGGCCACACCCGAGCGGATTGCCCCGTCGATGGTGGCGGGCAGACCTGTCGCGGTCCAGTCACCAGCCAAGGCGAGATTGGACAGTCCGGTCCGGGCTGAAGGCCGTCTTTTCAGTTGTGCTGGCGTTGCTGCGAACGTTGCCCTTTTTTCCCACACCAACCGCTGCACGAACGGCTCTTCCGGCAAGGGGCGCTCCAGCAATCCGTCCAGCGCCTTGCAAACTTCCTGCCATATCTGTTTCCCGAGTTCCTCGGGTTCACGATTTGCGTAACGATTGGCCGCACTGACCGTGACGGAGACGATGTCACCCTTGAGAAACACCCACTCCGTCACCGCGCCCACAACGCCAACAAAGTGTGTTTTCGCGAAAGATCCCACCGGTGTCGGCGTATAATCCAAGCGAAAATGCGCGTTGAAGATGCTCTCAAAGGCATCTGGAACCACAAGATTCGGGATCACGTCCCGCAACAGCGCCGCCGCCACAGGTGCCGTCACAGCAAGAATCACCGCGTCATCCGCGCCAATTTCGATCCGGTCGTCGGGGAACTGAAGGGCCGTCACGCGGCCACCAGCCGACTCGATCCCGGTCACACGACTGCCTGTCCGCACTTCAGCCTTGAGAACGGCCAGATGCGACAGCGCCGGATCGACCAGACTTTCCGAGAGGCCAATTTTTGGAAAACGCGGGAGACACGCGCGACCGCCCTTGGCCAGTGACTCGTTGATCACATGGCCCAGCAATGCCGCACTGGCTTCGTCACTCGGCGTATTGAGAGCCGCTATGGAGAAAGGATTGAGCAGACGACGGGAAAACTCTCCAGCCAGCAGGCAGTCGGAGACGACCTGCGTCGGCTGGGCATCGATCAGGCGCTTCAGACTGAGAAGTTCCCCCAGTTTCATGCCTGGCACGCGCCGCGAGGCACTGAACACCCACCAGGGGATACGCCCCATCGAAAGATCCAGCGTCCAGTGACAGGGCTTCGCCAGATCGACAAACGGGAAAATCGGCTGGTTCGGACCCTGCAACGTATCCAGAGCGCCGATCAGACCAAGATACCGGAAAACGGCTTCATTGGCCGTCAGCAGCAGATGGTTGCCATTATCGATCCGGCAGCCGAGCTTCCTGTCTTCGTAGGAACGGGCACGCCCCCCACACGCAGGGCCAGCCTCATGAACAATGACGTGCTGGCCGCTCCCCGCGATCTCGACCGCCGCCGACAGACCGGCCAGCCCACCACCGACAATATGAACCCGACGCGCCACGGTCAGGCCGCGAAAGCCTGCAGAACACCCACGGCCTTGCGCACCTTAGAGACCGATGCCTCCGTGCGGACATGATCCCACCCACGTCGCTCCAGCGAATCCAGAATTGCCAGATAGCAGCCACCCATCAGGCGGGCTGGCACCATGGCCTTGCGGTCACACTTCTTCATGGCGGCAAAAGCCTGCCGGAAATGATCGCGCGCCCGGACAGAGATGATCTTCATGACGCCGGCCAGTCCCGGCGCGGCGAGAGCCTTCTGCGGGTCGGCTGGCACGTCAAAGCGGGCCAGAAGCTCTTTCGGCAGATAGAGGCGACCGATGCGGGCGTCTTCCGCCACGTCACGCAGAATGTTGGTGAGCTGAAGAGCGCGACCGAGATGATAGGCCACGCGCTCCGCATGCTTCGAACTGTCGCCGAAGACATGGACGGAAAGCCGTCCGACCGCGGACGCCACCCGATCACAATAGAGATCAAGGGTGACTTCATCCGGGGCGACGATGGCGCCTTCCGCGTCCATGGTCATGCCGTCAATCACGGCATCGAAATCCTTCTGCTTCAGCGAGAAGAAACGGATCGCTGCATGCAGAACGCGATCCAGCGCATCCTCTGGCTTGTCGGCATACAGGCGCGCAATGCGCTCGCGCCATGCATTCAGGCGCTCGATACGTGCGCTCGCATGTTCCGCGCCACGCAGATTCGGCGCATCACCATCAGCAATGTCGTCAACCATGCGGCAGAAGGCATAGATGGCATACATGCCATAACGGCGGAACGGCGGAAGAATCCGCATTCCAGCAGCAAAGGAGGTGCCCGCCTGCCTTACAATGGCTTCCACCCGGGCCAGATCGACGGGATCACATCCCATCGGCGTCGGCTCGTCCTGCGTTCCATATATTTCAGCCATGACATCCTCTCCCGACCAGTCGCGCCGCCTCGTGTGCGCCAGCCATCTCAGTCTTTCCAGTTCTTGAGGGCGGCGAGCGCTGCCCGTGCAAAATCAGCCTTCGTCAACGCCACACGCCCAGCCAGCGGATCACCCGCGCGCAGATGCGCCGCCAGCAGATGCGCCAGCTTGACGACCGCCGCACAATACATCCGCATACGCCGATCACGCACACGGTGGAGAAGCCCGACGGAAATGGCATTCAGCCGGTCCGTTTCGTCAAGCATCCTGTCGAAAACACGGCGAAGCGCAGGGGTGGTTACATCCCCCAGAACCGCTTCCACGGTAAGACCTTCCGCTGCCAGCATATCTTCGGGCACATAGCTCCGTTGCAACTGAAGAAGGTCCTGCTTGCAGTCCTGCAGGTGGTTCAAAATCTGCAAGGATGTGCAAAGGGCGTCCGATGCCGCGAACGTCCGCTCGCTTTCGCCATGCAGGCCAAGCAGGAAGCGCCCCACGGGATTGGCGGAATAACGACAGTAACGTGTCAGTTCCGCTTGCGACGCGTAGCGACTTTTCACGGCGTCTTCGCGAAACGCGATCAGCAGATCGGTCGCCACCTCGAAAGGCAACCCTGTCCGCAGGAGCATCTCACGCACACGGGCGGCCGAACGGGCATCCTTGCGATCGGGGGCCTGCGCCCCTCCACGCACGATGGCTTCCATCGCATCGAGCCGCGCCACCTTTTCCTCAGGAGACAGCCGATCACTGTCGGTCACATCATCACTGAAGCGGGCAAAATCATAGTAAGCGTGCACATGCGCACGCATTTCACGGGCGAACAGTACCGAGCCGACGGGGAAATTCTCGTCGGCCTGCCCTTTTCCCGACGAAACATCGGGCGCACGCCACGGATCGATCCCTTCCCGGCTGGCGGCAGCCCGCGCCGTAACAACGGACGGTAATTCTGGCTCCGCGCGAACGGATGATGTCGAATCCGGAAACATGGCGGCGTGGTTTACACGCTCTCGGCGACAATGCCTACACTCATCAAACGGATAGCGGCCTGCTGGCAGCGCCAGGACCGTATCTACATTCTGATTACCCCTATGGAGAACATCACTCTCATGTCTCAGCCTTTCCTTCCCCGCGCCGGCTGCGGCGCCGCCATCATGAGAGATGGAAAGCTACTGCTCGTGCTCCGCAAACGTGCCCCTGAAGCGGGGCATTGGGGTCTGCCGGGTGGGAAGATCGATCCATTCGAAACAGTAGCCGCTGCCGTGGCGCGTGAAATCGACGAAGAACTGGGGCTGAAAATCAGCCCTCACCGTCTGCTGTGTGTCGTAGACCAGATCGACCGCAATGCGGGCACCCACTGGATTGCACCGGTGTTCCTCGTGGAAGCTGCCGAAGGAGAGCCGGTGTTGCGCGAGCCGGAGGCTCTGGGCGCTGTCGCGTGGTTCCCTCTCGACGCTCTGCCGGAACCGCTCACGGAAGCCACACGACAGAGTCTGGCCGCGCTGGAAAAACTCTGACGGCCTTCAACACTTACCCTGCGTGAGTCGCTTCGGTATAGGCGCGGTTCTTCCACCGAACACCGCGCCCCCGATGATGATCGACCGCGGAACCGATGGTCGCCGCCGTATAGAACATCGCCACAAACGGCAGCAGGACGGCCCACAGAGGCGACATCTGGAAGCGTCGCAAGGTTGGCACGTAAGACGCCATGGAGGCTGTCCACGCGATCGCGCCAAGGCGACGCGCCGTGCCCTTGCCGCACAGCATCACCAACGCCGGCACGATCCACACCAGAATCATACCCAGCACGGTACCCACCAGCATCAGGGGCGAGTAGCGCAACTGCACATAGGCCGTTCGCGCAATCATCCGCCAGATGTCTGAAGGATGCGGATAAGGGCGAATGGAACGCGCCAGACAGGAATGACCGAGATAAATCCGCCCCCCAGACCGCTTCACATGCGCGGCGAGCGTGCAGTCGTCGATCAGAGCGCCACGTAAGGCCGCGATCCCACCGATTCGGGCGAGGGCCGCCCGGCGGATCAGGATTGTACCACCCGCCGCCGCCGCCGTACGGCTTTTCGGATCAGCAACCCGCGCAAAGGGGTAAAGCAATGCAAAGAAGAACACGAAGGCGGGCACCAGAGCCTTCTCGGCAACGCTGACACAGTTCAGCTCCACCATCTCCGACACCATATCCAGCCCTTCCCGCTCCGCCTTCTCGACGAGGGTGACGACGTGATGCGGGTCATGTTCGATATCGGCATCGGTCAGCAGGATATATCCATCGTCCCCCGGACGATCCGCCAGCGCACGGGTCACAGCCTGCTGCACAGCCCAGAGTTTGCCGCTCCAGCCCGACGGCCGGACCTGACCATCAATGACCGTCAGGCGATGCGAGGGGTCTGGAAGCGCCCGCGCCAGAGCGCCTGTCCCGTCCTCACTGCGGTCATCCGTGAGAACAATGCGGTAGTCCCCGGCATAATCCTGCGTCAGCAGGGACGAAAGGCAGGACTGTATCGATTCCGCCTCGTCCCGGGCAGGCACTACCACGCTTACGGCAGGAGCGGACGATGTTTTCGGCACGCGCCGAAGAACAGGTCCCGCCTGCCAGAAACGTCCGTGAAATCCAAGGAGAGCAATCCAGATCACAGTCGAAAGACCTGCGAGCAACGCTATCATCGGTCCGCAATTATTCCATATTTAATAAAACATTAATTTACATATATCTTATTTCAGCATCCCTGCCAGACGGAACCAGTCGATCGCGTCCTTCACCGCTTCCCGTGCCGGACGGGGGGCATATCCAAGCTCTCGAATGGCTTTTTCTGAAGAAAAGAACATCTTCTTGCGGGACATAGCGAGCATCTCG
>NZ_JBDNXK010000001.1:27957-99540 GCF_047721705.1 Acetobacter sp.
ACGCGGGGTTCAATGCCAAACTTGCGGGACAGCCATTCCGAAGCCACAGCCACCGGCCAGATGACTTCCTGCGGGAGGCGGATTTTCGGTGGCTTCACGCCAGCAATTTCGGCGACCATCTGAAACAGGTCCCCCAGCAGGTAATTCTGGCCGCCGAGGATATATTTCTCACCGATCACGCCGCGCTCCAGTGCCAGCGCATGACCTTCCGCCACATCATCGACATGCACGATGTTCACACCTGTATCGACGTAAGCGGGCATCCGTCCGGCGGCGCAGTCGAGAATCATCTGGCCTGTCGGAGTCGGGCGGATATCGTAGGGTCCAACCGGCGTCGAAGGATTCACAATCACGACAGGAAGCGCCTTGTCCCGGGCCAGCCTCAACACTTCCTGTTCGCCACGATATTTCGACTTCTTGTAGATGCCGATGACCGAATGCTCGTTGACCGGCGTTTCCTCGTCACTGATCGTGCCGTCACCGATGAGACCCAGCGCTGCCACCGAGGAGCAATACACGATGCGCTCCACTCCGGCGGCCTGCGCCGCCAGCATGAGCAGCCGCGTGCCTTCCACGTTGATCGCCATCATGGGCGCAGGGTCCGGCACCCAGAGCCGGTAGTCGGCCGCGACATGAAAAACGTAACGGCAGCCTTCGACAGCCTGGGCGAAGGTTGCGGGCTGAGACAGATCTCCCTCGACCACCTCCGCTGGAATCTCGGCGATATTGCTGCGATCACTCCCTGCCCGCACCATCAGCCTGAGATTGTGACCACGGGCCTGAAGAACCCTGGCCACGGCCGAACCAACAAAACCGGTTGCGCCGGTCACGAGCGTCGGGGCGGTCATCGATGCAGTTTCCTCTCTGGCTGTGTCACAATCGTTCTGCTTTATCCCGATGTCACAACACTCCGCCAGAGGGACAAGTATCAGTGGGACGGGTAAAAGCCCTGACATGCCCCGCTCTGGCATCTGAACACGGCGTGGTGTAAGGACTTCGCCCTGTTTGATAGGGAAGCGGCCGAGCGCCGGTTCGTATTGCGTCTTTTCCAGACTGGCTCGCGATCGGGAATGCCCATGCGTCATGTATTCCTCCCCGCAATCATGTCACGTGGAAAGGATGGGCTGAAACTGACGGACGGCACGACGCCTTGAAAAAGCTCACCATCCTCTTCACCCTGCTCGGCCTCGCCGCCATTACGGCCGCCATGGCCTGGAGTGGCTTTGGGTCTGTGGCCGAAGCTGTCACACGAATCGGCTTTGGCGGATTCCTGCTGACCGTGCTTGCGCAGCTCGCGGTCGATCTGCTGCTTGGGACTGCCTGGCATGCAGCGTTTCCGAGCATGAGCTTCCGGCATCTGTTCGTGTCACGCATGGTGCGCGATGCCGCGTCCACCTGCCTGCCTTTCTCGCAGTTGGGTGGGATCGTGCTGGGAATCCGCGCGACCTGCCGCAGTCATGGCGCACGTTCAGAGGAAAATGCACCCATCGAATGGCCGGAAGCAGCCTGCGCCAATGTCGTGGACATCACGACCGAAGTGCTGGCCCAGATCGTCTTCATCCTCATGGCCGTGACATTGCTGGCCGTCGGGACGACGCAATCCAACCCCCTGATCAAACCCGTCATCATCGGGGCGTTGCTCCTCACTGCGGGCGCTGCGGGCTTCATCTGGACGCAGCAACGCGGTGGCACCGCCGTGAAGCACACCGTCCGTGTTCTCGGGCAGCATATCGCGGGACAATGGCAGGCAACCATGATGGACGGCGCTGGCACCCTGCAGGACCGCATGGAAGAGGCATGGTCCCACCCCGGTCGCATCTCGCTGTCAGCATCCATTCACTTGGTTGGCTGGATTTCGAGTGCCGGCGTGCTGTGGCTGACCGTTTCCCTGATGGGGGCACATCTCAGCTTTCCCGACGCCATCGCCATTGAAGGCGTGACCTGTGGGCTGATGTCCGCCTCCTTCCTTATCCCGGCGGGACTGGGCGTGCAGGAAGGGTCTTACATGACGCTCGGCCATGCCTTCGGTCTAGACCCCTCCCTCTGCCTGGCGCTGTCGCTGCTGCGACGCGGGCGTGAAATTGGGATTGGCATCCCCGTTCTTCTTCTCTGGCAGCTCAACGAGATGCGTACGCTTAAAAAGTCCAATCGGCGCGCCGCCTCTTCCATCGTTCCCAATGGACTGACCGACAGCGCCGAAGGATGACCTCTGTGACGGCCTCGCCTCTCTTCGACACGCTTGTCATCATCGGACCGGGCCTGATCGGCGCATCGGTTCTCCATCGCGCACGCCGTGACAAGACGATTGCCCGCCGTCTGATCGCCGTCGATATCAACCCAGCCTTTCGTGAGCGCGTGCGTGAACTCGGCATTGCCGATGAAGTCATGGAAGACCCTGCGGCTGCCGTGGCCAACGCCGACTGCGTGATGCTCTGCGTCCCGGTGGGTGCCATGGGTGAAGTGGCGTCGCAGGTGATCCCTGCCATGAAGCCGGGAGCCCTCCTGACCGACACCGGCTCCACGAAAGTCTCGGTCATCGAAGCCATTCGTCCGTTTCTGCGGCCAGACGTGCCTTATGTGCCGGCTCATCCCATGGCTGGCACGGAATATTCCGGCCCCGACGCTGGCTTCGCCACACTCTTCGACAATCGCTGGTGCCTTCTGACCCCTTTATCGGAAAGCCCGGGTGACAGCGTGGAAACCGTTACGCGCCTGTGGCAGCTCTGCGGGGCTCTCACGCGCAACATGACGCCCGAACACCATGACCGGGTCTGCGCCATCGTTAGCCATCTCCCGCATCTGCTCGCTTTCACAATCTGCGGGACCGCGGACGATCTCGCTGACCAGACGCGCTCCGAGGTGCTGGAATTCGCCGCGAGTGGTTTTCGAGACTTCACCCGGATCGCGGCTTCTGACCCTGTGATGTGGCGGGACATCTTCCTGTCCAACCGCGAGGCTATTTTGGAAATGCTGTCACGGTTTCTGGAAGACGCGCAGGCCATGGCCCGCGCCATCCGATGGGGCGATGAGGACTATATCGTGGATCGCATTGAGCGTGGACGCAGCATTCGCCGCAGCCTGATCGAAAACCGTCAGGCCTGAGCGCCACGCCTCTCAGGAAGCGCCAAAGCCTCCTGCTTCCGCATCATTCCGGCCTTTAAGCGCGTCCATGCGTCCGGAGCGATGCGACGCGCCAGCACAAGCAATAACGCACCGGCCACAATCGGTGTCAGGCCGATATGCGTGAACTGGGAAAAAAGACGCGCGCCTAGCAGATAAATATACGCCAGAAAAAGAACGAATTTTTCACCGGACCACCAGCCGCTTCGCACGGCCTGCGCCACGATCCATCCCATGGGAAACGCCAGACAGGCGAGATCGTAATCGAGTAGAAACGGCGAACAGAACGGCATGACCGCAATCAACAGGGCCATCTGGCCGGTTGCTCGGGTCTGCGCATCCCAGCCGCTGCCATTGGAACGCAGACAGGTCGCCAACCAGCCGGTGAGGCTTAAAGCCGTCCCCATAGCCAGTATCTGCACCACGTAAGCCAGCCATTGTGGACCATGCAGCAAGGTGACGGCCGCAAATACGCTCTGCAATTTCCATGCCTGCACGTAACCATGTTCGAAAACGCCGCGGGCTTCCTGACTCATATGCAGAAAGCCTTCCCAACCCGCCGTACCGAAAGCCATCCATGACGCCAGAATGAGGACACCGCTGCCGAACATTCCACCTGCGATCGCCCACCAGCGCCGTGAGCATAACAGGATGACAGGTGCCGCCAGCAAAAGCTGAGGCTTGATGACAAGGCAGCCCAGACAGCCGCCGGCGAGAAAAGGATGGGACGCGAGCAGAACCATCGCCCAGCCGAGGAGCCCTCCCGTCAGCAGGCCATTCTGACCGTTGATCACGCAGATCACCAACCCCGGGAAAGCAAGAACCGGCATCAGCGCCCAATTTTGCGGGAGAAGACGCCGGAAGGCCTGCACAAAAAACGTGGTTGTCGCGATCAGGAACAGCGCGACAGACAGACGGTAAGGCACGAGAGCTAACGGCGCACAGAACAGCAGAAAAGTGGGGGGATAATAGAAAGCAAAATTGCCGAAAGAGAGGCCGGGGAAAAGGGCAAGTTCGGCAAGATGGTGCTTGGCACCATCATAGATTTCTGCTGTGTGACCGTGCAGCAGCTGCCAGGATGCAGCCCAGAAGCTGACAAAATCGGCACAGACTGGCTGACCTTCAAAATTCTTGCCGCCATGCGATCTGACAAGAATGACCAGCAGAATGCCCCAGCCATAGAAGCCGAAAATCCGGCAATAGGCGAGCGCCCGCCCGCGCGTCAGCCAGTTGGCGCGCAGAAACGCACAGTCTACCGCTCTTTTCAGGCTCGTCGTCAGACTGCGCATATCCCCTCTAGCCGCTAGATGCAGAGGCACCATCCGCCAGAATGGTAAATAAAACCCTTCTATTCATCCCATACCCGCGTACATCAACGTCTTGACGACACACTGCATCCGGCAGCGATGACAAGCAGTGTCCTCCGGACATATAATACGGGAAAATCAGGCGCCTCTGATGCGCCGAGAGGATGCAGCATGACCGCCACAACCGTTCATCTCGATTTCGCCGCGCTGGAAAACACACCTGTCACTCCAGGGCCTTTCGCGCATGTCGTCGTGCCGCACTTCATCCCGCCAGCAGAACTTGAAGCATTACAGGCCAGCCTGCCGGAGATTCATTCGGGTGGCTCATTTCCGCCTGAATCGCTGCAACTCACGCCCCTCATGCAGAATTTGGTCGAGCAGATGGAAGGTCCGCAGCTGCGTGACATCATCGCGAGAAAATTTGGTCTTGAGCTGGATGACGCGCCGACAATGCTGACCGTACGCGGCCGGACGCGGGAAAAGGATGGACGCATCCACTGTGACTCGACAGCAAAACGCGTCACGGTTCTGCTCTATCTGAACCCGTCGTCAGCAGCCTTCACGCGTCAGGAAGGATGTCTCCGTCTGCTGAATGGTCCTGACGATGTGGAGGATTATGCTGTGGAGGTGCCCCCCGTAAACGGCACGCTCCTCGTGTTCCCGAACGGTCCAACCACTTGGCATGGACATCGCCAGTATGTGGGGCCGCGTTACACGATCCAGCTCAATTATATGGAAACCGGTGCCAAGGCGCGTTCAGAACTTCGCCGCCACAAGCTCTCGGCACTGCTCAAGAAGCTGCCTTTCGCAGCCTGACGGGCTGGGCGCTCAGGCGCCGTCCATATTGTCCAGATCATCTTCCGGAACGCCGGGATCATTCTGGACAGGCTGTCTGAGCAGCAGGAAAGCACCGAGAATACAGAATGCGCCCACCACCACCGGAAGACGGCGCAAGGCCCATATCAGCCACGGGTCACCGCTGTTGGGATAAAAAATCAGATTCCAGCCAAAGACCAGAATGAGGGTGAAACCGCCGAGGAAGCCTCCCATGATCAGTCCAAGACGACGCAGGTAATTGGGCTGATCGGGCAAGAGAGCGCTCTCCTTTGTCGGCACACACCATTCTGATGACGGACGCTTTATACAGGCGAAAAAACATCCGTCAGCAGGAAAAGTTCACTGCTGGATAGCACGGGCCAGGAAGTTCTGCTGGTCGAGGGAGACAGGCAAGGTGGTGTTGGTGAGAGCAACGCCCTTCCAGCCCGCGCCGATCGCCGTGTAAAGATTGACGGCATCACGCAAACGCTCCAACCGCGAGAGAGCCTCGGCGTTCTGCGCGTTCAAGGTTGTTCTTTCAGCGGTCAGCACATCCAGAAAGCCGATCAGACCCGCACCATAAAGCTTACGCGCCCGATCCCGCGCCAGAGCGCTGTCCTGAGCGGCTTTTTCGAGTTTTTCCTGATATTCGATGTCATCATGCCATGCCGCCATCGAATCTTCGACTTCCTTGAAGCCGTTGAGCACCGTCTGGCGATAATGCAGACGCGCCGCTTCCGCCGCTGCCTGCGCCGCACGAATGGTCGCGGTATATTTGCCGCCATGAATGAGAGGCAGACTGGCCATCATCAGGAACTGCCAGCTCATGCCGTTGACCTGAAAGGCCTGATACATGGCCGACGCGTTGGGGTTGAATGTCAGCGGGATAACGAAATGCGGGTAAAGATCCGCTACCGCAACGCCGATTTCCGCAGTCGCCAGCGCATACTCTTTTTCCGCCATGCGGATATCAGGACGATTGGCTATGACCAGAGAAGGCAGGGTCGCGGGAAAGGCCGGCACGATCGGAAGAGGCTTCACCACCTTCAGTTCGGCTTCCAGCGCCCCCGGCATCTCACCCACCAGCACGGAAATGGCATGTGATATCTGCGATACGCGTGTCTTCAGTGGTTCACGCGCAGCGATCTGGGAGTCGAGTTCGGCCTGTGCCTGCGCCGTTTGCAGCGTGTTACCGACACCTTCGAGATACAGGCGATTGGTCAGATCGAGGTTTTCCTTGGCCACCTTGATATTGTCGGTAGCGATCTGAATCTGGAGCTGCGTGACGCGCAACAGCATGTAATCATTGGCGAGTTCGGACAGCAGCGTCATCAGCAGGGCGCGACGTCCCTCTATGGTCGCCTCAACCGAGCGTTCGTGCGCTTCCACACCACGGCGGATACGGCCGAATACATCGATTTCCCATGTCGCCGATGCCCCGTATGTCAGCATCGAGGCTTCAGGCCGGTTGGCAGGATCTCCGGGACGGATTGGCCAGTTATCGATGTTGATCGAATAACGGACATCGCCGCCACCCGCATTCGCATCCATCTGTGGATACCATGCCGAGGCCGCCTTATCGCGGAGGGCACGTTCGGCAAGGATACGCTCGCCAGCGGCCTGCAGATCGTAGTTGCCCTTGATCGCAGTTTCCACCAGACGGGTCAGAATGGGGTCGTTGAAGGACGCCCACCACTCCGTCATTTCCTTTTCGGTCTTGGCGATTTCTTCCGGTGTGGCAGGTTTCTCTTCCGCCGTTTCGGTGAATGCCTTGGGCAGTTTCATCTTCTCGGGCTGGAAGTTCGGACCGACATTACAGCCAGCCAGCACGGAACAGCTGAGAAGCGCCGGAAGAACACGCCGCCACATCTTACGCCCCAAGCGAGACCTCCGTGCGTTCTTCGCGCAACCGGAAGAATATGGTCCGGTTTGAGACGCCATGTTCGTTTCCATCATTCCGCCCGCCCGCTCTTACAGGTGATCCTGAAGCCAGCTGGTCAGCTTGCCACGGCGGCTTTTCGATTCCGGACCAACGCTGATGGTCGCCGTCATGCCGGCTGCCAGCGTCACACCTTCCGGCACATAATCAAGATGGACACGAACCGGGATACGCTGCGCCAGACGCACCCAGGTGAAGATCGGGTTCACGTCCTGCAGACCCAGCTTGTCGGGGTTGCCGTTCGTATCGTTGATACCACGGGCGATGGACACGACATGACCGGGGATGATCTGCTTGTAGCCCATCAGCTTGACGCGGGCGACGTCACCAACATGCACGCCCCACATCTTCGTTTCCTCGAAGTAGCCGTAAACCCAGTAAGAATCGGAGTCGATCACGGCCAGTCGCGCCTGCCCGGCAGTGGCGTAGTCACCCACACGCAGGTTCAGGTTGGTGATGAAGCCGTTGACCGGAGAGTAAAGCACCGAGCGCTGAAGATTCAGTTTCGCCACATCAAGCGCCGCGCGGGCTGCATCGACGGACGCGATCTGCGTCGCCACATTCGAGTTGAAGACTTCCTGCTCTTCGGCCGAGACGATGCCGCCCAGTCCCATACGGCGCTTCGCATCGTTCTGCTTGAGCTTCAGGTCTTCCAACGCACCATCCAGACGGGCCTGCGCCTCGCGGATGGCCAGACGGAACCGGACCGGATCGAGCACGTAGAGCGGATCACCCTTATGGACGAACTGGTTGTCCACCACCGGCACCTGCACCACCGTTCCCGAGACTTCCGGCGCCACATCGACCACATAGACACGGACGCGACCGTCGCGGGTCCAGGGAGCGATCATATAGGTGTTCCAGAGCGTCACCCCCAGCACGATGGCCAGCGAGACGACTGCCAGGGTCAGGATCACTCGGATCAGTGTACGAAGCAGTGGCATTGCGGTGACTCGAAAACCTTCTAGAGGGGATCAGACATACAGGATGAGAAGACACAGGACGCAGGTATAGAGGGCCACCTCGAACAGGGCGAAGTGCCAGAACCAGCGCATCAATCCACTCCACCAGAGCAGAAAGCGGAGAAACATCGTTATGGGAAGGGCTGCCAGCGCATAGACCACAATCGGTGCCATGAAGACGCCGAAGAGATTGAACTCAGTCAACATCAGGCGGCTCTCGAAACAGGACGTGTGGCGTTTGGCATTGTAAACAGGCGTAGATCCGCATTGGCGAACGGATGGTCCGCCGCTTGTTGCATCGGACCCCCTTTATGGAAGAAACCGGGCGCGGCGTCGATAAGCTGAGCCGCCTGTACGAGACAGGCAGCCATGCGTCTTACAGTGCCCAGCCGACTATTCCCTTCCGTTTCCTGATTTCCTCCGGCTTCAGCCGGGCCGCCAGTTTCCCTGAGGTCAGGCAGAAGCTGCTTTGCAGCCTCCCGCAGGCGGCACGCTGTTGCAATTGGATCACGCCGCAAATCTTTCAGCGCGGCCAACGCATCCTCCACGATTCTTTCCTGCTCCGGCGACGCGTTTCCGTCCTCGCGCAATAACCAGCGCAAACGCATGACCGATCGACCCAGCGCCACGGCAGCCAGCGCCGCATCCGTCACATGAAACACGCGATGACTGCCTTCCACGAAAGAAAGCCGCTGCTGCATGCGCAGCACGCGCTGCATCTGATGATATTCCCACGAGGGCCAACTGACCCTGTAACGCAATGGCAACGCGGCGAATCCCTGCACGGAGCGACAAAGCGCCGTAATCAGACGCGCTACGTCCAGCCGCTGATCAGCCGGAAGAATGACACGAAACACCAGCACCAGCCCCACACAGGCGATGAGAAAGGCAAACCACGAATTCAGCAGAGGAATATCGTGATAGGGAACCGGGTTGTTCACCTGAGACATGACGTTGAAGAACACCGCATAGCCAAATCCCATGACGGCATATTTTGGGTGAAACTGAATCCATATCCCGGGCAGCAGGCAGACAAACAGCGAAAGCCACAGCAGGGGAAACCCATCCGTCTGAGGCAGGAAAAACGTCCGGAAGATGAAACAGGCAGGAACAGCCAGCGCTGTGCCCGAGGCCAGAAACCACGAGGCTTTCGTGGCCGAGGGCGCAGTCGAAAGCAGGCAGGACGCGCAAATCAGGAACACCAACGCGCTGGGACCAGCTGACCAGTGCAGAATATACCACGTCAGACAGCCGATGAGCGCGACCAGCGCACCGCGCGCCATGTTCCTCAGAGCCGCAGGCCACTCGATAAGCGGCAGCAGGCGCACACCTTTTTCATGCCACGCAATGTCGGAAAGATTGTCAACCGCCTGCCCCAGCTGCGTGACAATGTCGCGCTCCGTATCCACTGCCGCCAATCCGGCCAGATCCGGCGCCTCGCGAGCCAGATGTTCAAGCTTGGCAACAGCCTTGCTGATCCGCGCCCGGATGAGTTGCGAATCACCATGCAGCAACTGCTCCATGGGCATATCCGCCAGTTCGCGGATGAGCTGGCCAGAAATCTCACGGGCAGCGCGAACCTGTCCCGCATCGCCCGGCGGTATATTACGGGACGCCGCATGATGAGTGCTCAGAAGCCCCATCAGGCGGCCGACTCCTTCGTGGAGCGCAGCCGCCCGTCGATTCACTTCCCAATCGACTGACGAGGCGTAATCGATGGCTTCGATCACGGCATTTGCCTGCGCGAGCAGTCGGCCGCGCGCACTGTAATCGACAGTTTCCATGGCCCGGAACGCACCGGCCTGTCCGGCCTCATCTGGCCGCGGGGTCGCACTCTGAAGCTCAGCAGCCGTCAGAAAAGCGAACTGGGCCAGCACATCACGCAGATACTGTTCGATTCGCGCACTGGCGGTATTCGGGCTTTTCAGCGTCGTAATCTGAAAGACAAAAGCCGTGCTGATAATGCCAAGCACCACCACAGACAGACGGGCCATGGCGCTTTCAAAGATATGGTCCGGGTTCTCGAATGCGCTCGTCGAGATGATGATGATGGTGTAGCCCGTCAGAACAGCCGCGTAGGCGCGATAGAAGCGCAGCAACGTCGCGACAAAGCAGGCGAGCCCTATCAGCACGCTCAGCCCACAGAAGAAGAGCGTCGGCTGCTGGGGAAAGCACGCCATCAGCGCAATCCCGAGCGTGGTCCCGACCAGCGTGCCGATGATACGCCAGATACTTTTGGAAATCAGGGCGCCGGGTGTGGGATTGGCCACGATCAGCACCGTCGTGACAGCGGATACCGGATTGTCCAGCATCAGGAATCCGGCAAGCCAGAGCGCCAGCCCTATGGCGAGAAACACGCGACCAGCATACAGCGCCGTCGGCTGCACGCGCAGCCATTCCCGCCTGCACTCGTCAACGATTGCAGAAAGAAACCGCCCGCTTCGGTCAACCGCGTGCGCTGTCACCGTCACTCTCCTGCCGACCCGGAATCGTCGCAGGCGAAACGGTCATTCATCAGACCGGACCAGACCTGATCGAACACCGCCTGGCATCCCTTGAGCGCCTCGTCAGACACACCATCAAGAATGCGCGCAGCGACTTCATCAGCGACGCCCAGAACCGTCTCGCTCATGACCGAACCGTTCGGCGTCAATGTCACCAGCTTGGAGCGACGATCTTCCGGATCTACATCCCGCTCGATCAGGCCTTTCTTTTCCAGCGCATCGAGTAGGCGCACGAGCGATTGGGCCTCGACCAGCATGGCGCGGGCAAGATCGGTCTGGCGGACGGGCGTTGGAAGGATGCGCAGATAGTAGAGTGGTCGCCATGTGGCGTCCGTGAGATCGAACGGACGCAGATCATGGTCGATCTCACGACGCCACTGCGTCGCCAGCCGCGACAATCGGTAACCGAAACGCCGCCGCAACAGCAACGTCGTCTCCCCGGGCTGGTCCTGATCCTGAATATGCTCGGTCACCCGGCTGACTCTGCTTTCAATACATTAGGTCGCACACGAATAGTTCGTATGCTTACTAAATGCATGACAGAAAATGGAACCTGCCGCTAGAGCCCTATCGGCATGGCTCCATGCGTCAGCCTATGCCCTCCGGCAGGCTCAGTATTCGTTGGCCTGTCCGGGCAATGGAATGGAAGTGGGTTTTCCCTTGATGCCCGCATAAACCAGCAGCAGAACGGTTTTCTGATTTCCGGCTACACCATGATGCGCGTCATCAACCGCTTCCGGAAAAGCCTCGCCTGCATGAAAGGTCTTCTTCTCACCTGTTGCCTTGTCGACAAGTGTGATTTCTCCCTCCAGCACATAACCTGCGTTAGGATAAGGGTGGGTGTGCCACGGCAACTCGGCGTTCGGTTGGATGGTCAGCCGCAGAACGGTCAGTTCCGGCTGGCCCTTGGCATACGGCGCGTAAGTCTTGCCGTTCCATGAAGCCGAAGATTTGACGAGAATCTCCGCCGACCCACTCTTGGCGCCTTCAGCGTGAGCAACGGATGCACCCATCGCCAGAACCGCAGCCATACAGAACGCCGCGCGTTTTACTACCAGCATTATTTCCCTCCCTCTTTCACCATCCGGGGCCATTCAAGCCTCCCCATACATGGCTATTCTGTTTCAACAGTGTTGCTGCACGGAAGGTTGCAGACACATATCCCCTTAGGCGGACTCCGCACGATAAGGTGAGAGTTCGGAAAGCGCCTCGGCCTCCGCCAGCATCGCAGGCCGTTCGGCTTCCAGAAACTCCGCCACGGCATGACGCAGGCCAGTATGACGGATGTAATGCGCAGAATAAGTCAGGCTCGGAAGGTAGCCACGCTGGATCTTGTGCTCGCCCTGAGCCCCCGCTTCAACACGTGACAGGCCATTTTCAATAGCGAATTCAATGGCCCGATAATAACACAGTTCGAAATGCAGAAATGGCCACTCGCCAATACAGCCCCAGTTACGCCCATATAAAGTATCCGCACCCATTATATTGAGCGCACCCGCCACGGGCCTGTTCTCGTGTTCGGCGATCATCAGCACGATGCGGTCGCCCAGTCGCTCCGACAGAAGGGAAAAGAATGACCGTGTCAGGTAGGCGCTTCCCCATTTGCGATCCACGGTGGAGCGGTAAAAACTGAAGAATGCGTCCCACAGCGGCTCGGTGATGTCACATCCACGGATCACCCGAAATGTCAGGCCGGAGGCATTTGCATCCCGGCGCTCGCGCCGCACCATCTTGCGCTTGCGAGACGAGAGCGCAGCGAGAAAATCTTCAAAGTTCCGATAATCCTGATTGTACCAGTGATATTGCATCCCGAGACGCTGCAACCAGCCCTGAGCCCCCAAAGAGTCGTAATCAGTTTCGGCGCAGAAAGTGACATGAGCGGACGATAGTTCCAGCTCATTGCAAACCTGCGCCAGTGCCCTGCCTAGCACGACAGCGGTATCTCCCGGCGCATCCGGCCTGACCATCAGGCGTGGGCCCGGCACGGGCGAAAAGGGAACGGCTATCTGGAATTTGGGATAATAGTCGCCACCAGCCGCTTCAAAGGCCCGGGCCCACCCCTGATCGAAGACATATTCGCCATAGGAATGCGCTTTCAGATAAGCAGGGGCAACGGCGAGAATCTTCCCGGTTTCATCGCGAAGAACCGTATGGCGCGGCAACCAGCCCGTGGAAGATTTAGCAGACCCGCTATCTTCCACGGCGGACAAAAAGGCATGACTGACGAACGGGTTCCCTTCTCCGGCGCAGGCATCCCACTCTTCAGGTGAGATGTCCGCAATCCGTTCATGAAGGGAAACCGTCCTGCCGGACATCAGGCGACCTCGAACAGGCCTTCGACTTCAACCGGCGCATCCAGCGGGAGAGAGGGCACACCCACCGTCGAACGCGTATGACGACCCGCATCCCCAAATGCCGCAACGGCAAGATCGGATGCACCATTCATCACACTGGCATGGGCGGTAAATTCCGGTGTGCAGGAAATGAAGCCGCCAAGCCGAACGACGCGCTTCACCTTTGAAAGATCGCCGACAGCCGCCTTGAGCTGCGCCAGAACATTGATCAGGCAGTAACGTGCAGCTTCTGTCCCGACCTCAAGCGATACGGCCGCTCCCAGCTTGCCGGTCGCCAGAAGCTTGCCATCTCTGAGCGGCAACTGCCCCGAAACGACAATAAGGTTCCCGGTACGCGCCCATGTGACATAGTTGGCTACGGGTGTGGCTGGCGTCGGCAGTTCGATACCAACTGCGCTGAGACGGGCTTCAGGTGTGCTCATGATCGTGGACCTTTGACGTTATCGTGTGAAAGCCAAAGGTAAGGTGCCGCTCATCCTGAACGGGAGCAAGAGCCGATGAAAATTCTTATACTGCGCCCATCCTCATCTCCTGATGATCGTGCGCAGCCATTCCAAGTTTGTAGGGATGTGATTTTGGCCCCGAGAAGCGATGCTTAACCGCTTCTCGAGGCGCAAAATCAACAGGTCTCGACCCGAAAAACATGTAACCGTACAGACTTCTTATGAAGCCAATACGGACGTGTTGGATTGATCTCCTGTCAGAACTGGCGCCGTAACGCTCTGCGTTGTGCTGAGCAGAGCAGCAGCGGCACTGCCAGATGCGACAGACGTCTCATCCGGAAGAATCGATCCTGTGCTGGTGGCTGCAACCGCAGAGCTGTTTTCAGTCGTCGTTTTTGCAAAGTCAGACTGTATGGACGTGCTCAGGTCTGTGCTACCGGCAATCGCCGAAAGAGACTTGTTGAGGTCGGTGAGTGGTGACGATGAGATGATATGGCCAAGTGTCACGTCTTTGCCATTGCTCAGTCCGATGGTGAGCGTGTAGCTGCCATCGTCATTTTGGCTGTAGGCCTGCGAAGTGGCAGTCACATTTTCCAGCGGATTGATCAGGAAGTGCGTATTTTCATTCACACCCGCAAAAGTCGTCTGAATATTCTGCAGGTTCTGACTTAACACGATCGTATCGTCCGTGCCGTCAACATTCACCGTACTGGTGTTACTGTAAAGCGAAGCGTAATACGTGCTGTCATTTTCCATGTTGACTGTTGGTAGAGCCACGACCAGAGCCTGCGCAGCGGAACCAAGCGTGGAATGATTCAAAGTCAGGCTGCCACCACCGGAAAGATGGTTGTTGTCGATTATCACATTGCTGGTATTATTGTTGATTGTCAGCGACCCATTGATGGCGCTGACGCCGCCCAGTTCAACTTTGGCGGACGTATCAACTACCAGTGAAGCATTCTTCTGAACTTCAACACCGGCTGTCGAGAAGACGTAGCTGTTCGGATTTTCCCCAGCAGCCGCTTTAATCGTCAAGGACGCTTCATCATTGACAGAGAGGCTGACAAACTGCGCTGAGTCGGCTTGGGTCACCACCACATTGGATGTGCCACTGATCGTTCCCTGAGAGCAGCTATCCTGTTGCGGCACGGCACCAGCGGACCAGTTGGCTGAATCAGACCAGTCACCCGACGCCGCCATATAACGATCATTGGAAGAACTGTTGTGGTTCACGACACCACTGTGGGTGGTGACATCGTCGCCTGTACTGGTCGCAGCTGCAGCCGTAGCTTGCAGGTCTTCATGGATCGTCGATGTGGTATAATCTGGGGACGTACCCGCCGCGTTGCTGTCTGTAAGGATATAGTTTCCATCTGCCGTTTGATCGATGGAGACCGTTCCAGGGGTAAAGCCGTCGGCGGAGACTATGTTGTTCAGGGTCAGTGTGCCGCCATTGGAAAGCACAATCACCATGCTGCTGGAACCATTACCGTTCGGAGTGATGGTCGCGGCTGTCGGGTGAACGCCATTCTGTGACGCAATTTCGATCCGGGCATTCTCCGAGAAGCCCTTGATTTCCGTGCTGACCGTAGGGTCATTCGATGGCAGCACAAGCGTGTTCACCGACGCAGGGTCGAATGTGACGGAATGGCCGGAAGCATTCCATCTTGTATAAAGCGTGCTGCCACCCTGCAGGGTAATATCCATATCCGGGATATGAACGGCAGCATCAGCGGAACCGAGCGTCGAATTAACCAGATTCAGCGTGCCGGTGCCATTCAGCGAATTGCCGTCAAGCGTAACCTTGCCATCATTATTCATGATGGTGACGGTGCCGCCACGAATCTGGGTATACAAACCAAGATCGACTGCGGACGAGGTATCGATGATCAGTGAACCTTTATCGGCCACTTCCAGAGAATGCGTTGCGAACACATACCCGGATTCGTTTGTCCCACCTTCCGCCGTAATCTTCAGTGTGCCGTAATCGCCCAGGCTCAGGGAATTGATCTGGCCGTATGAAAAGCCTCCAGCAACAGCGACAATGGGTTTGTCTGCCGAGCCAGTGATGTCAGCACTCTGGCACGTCTTGCTGTGTGGAACATCATTATTAGACCAGTTGGAAGCGGAGTAAAAATCTCCAGACGCTTCACCATCCCAGTAAGTCGTCGTCATAATTCAACAGACCTTTTCATCTGTAACCTATCGCGCAATCCCAGACGGCATCCAGCAATAAGGGAGGCAGACTGGTGACAATATGGTCGCTGAGTTCGTGCACATTATTTCATATATGCAGAATGCACTAAAACGATGACACCATTAAGAAGCAAGTAATTTTATTAACTTTTTCGTCTAAATATTGAGAATATTATATAATATTATAATACCACTCCCATGATTCAGATCATGTTTATTCACGTTGCGAACAAACAGATGATGGCTACACTTCAACAGGTGAATAAGGATTTTGAACAGAAGAATGATCTGATTATCTTATTGGATGAATTTATTGCGACATTGCACCTCGGAAATCTGGTATTTGATTTCCAAGCTATTAAACGAATCTGCGTCGTATAAAAACATCATGAAAATCTGAAAATACTTCGATCTATACCAGCTAATCTCTCAGCATTTCATTCGCTTTACGCAAGGATAAGGGGCGCCAATTTCAGATTCAGGGAAAAGGAAAGAAAACACAGATCATGAGACCCGCCACCACCCTTATCGGAATTAACTGCCAACACGCTCTCTCTGCTCAATCACCCAGTCATAGAAGAGAGACGCTTCATGCTTGGTTTGACGATGCAGCGTGAGAACATATCCGTTGGCGCTTTTTAGAGGCGCAGACCAAGCTTTCGCCAATTGACCGGATGCTACAGCAGCATCAATCAACGGACGCCACCCCAGAGCGATCCCCTCATTCTGACATGCGGATTGCATGAGAAGCGGAAAATGGCTGAAACTGCGAAAGACATTGATCCTGCCCCCACACCTTTGCGCAGTGGCTGTTTCCATTCCCGCAAACCAGCTTTCCCAGTTGAACCAGAGTTCTCCCCCTCCCTTAAGATGCAGAAGATGCGCCCGCCTCATATCGTCCAGCGTTCTGAATGGACCGCAGCGATTGAGATAATCCACGCCACACACTGGATAAATTTCTTCCTGAAACAACATTTTTCGCGTGACCGTCTGATCATTATCCTTGCTTGAACTGGCCTCAAACAGGATTGAAACATCCGGCTGCAGATCACCGGGCACGGATTCCGACAGGCTCCGGGTCGTCACAAGCTGGATTTCCACACCGGGACAGAGTTGCTCGAAATCTGCCAGTCGTTCCATGAGCCATGTCGCGGCAAACCCATAATCGGTTACCACCACGACTTCCCGATTTTTGCTGGCAGCGGATATGTCTTCAAGGCATCCACGTACCCGCGCCGTACTTTCGGTCGCGACAGCGAACAAAGCACGGCCAGCATCCGTCAGAACCACGCCACGATGACCGCGCGTGAACAGCGACTGCCCCAGAACCCGTTCGATCTGCCCGATCTGTCGGCTGACGTTAGGTTGCGTCACACCCAACTCAGCCGCCGCAGCACTGAAGCTGCCGAGCCTGCCTGCCACTTCCAGCAGACGGAGATTGGAGAGAATATATTCCACTACGTAAGGCGTCATAATTTTCAATTATACCACACATAATAACTGCATGACATCACAAACAATCATGTTGTATGGTTAAAATTAGACTTCACTACGCGGCCTGAGAGTTTCATGGCCTGTCCGGAACCAGATCGATGTCGAAGTCAGTCCCCCTTCCCTGCAATGCCATAGCCCAGGCTCCAAAAATGGAAGCGGCTCCGTTCGCGTCATCAGTGGGATGTTGTCGGTAGGTCCGAGAACAATCCCGCCATCGCTCCCGCGCGAAAAAACGAACGCACTTGCATTTCAGGAAAAGACCTCGTGGCTATGGAATTTCGCCGTCTACTGAATGGCACAATCGCTACTGCCTTCTTCGTTTTTACGAGTTCCGTAGCTGTCGCGGCCACAGCTTCGGTCGAGAAACAGCCCCGTCATAACGGGACAAAAGCATTTCACGCGGCAACATCCTCCGCGCCAGTAAAGCCCAAGCCCGCGAAACAGACGGAACCCGAACTGCTGAGCGTCAGCGCCCAACGCTCACACGCCCGCGGCATCACCGAAACGGTGTCGTCCGACATGATCGCCAGATCCGTGCCGGGCACAAACCCGCAGAAAGTGCTCGCCACACGCCCCGGCGTCATGTTCCAGTCCGCCGACCCACAGGGCCTCGATACTTGGTCAGCCCAGTTCTACATGCACGGCTTCCTGCAGAACCAGATCGGCATGACCCTCGACGGCATCCCCCTCGGCGATCAGGAGTTCCGCTCGCTGAACGGACTGAACACAACCGCCGCCATCGCCTCCGAAAATGTCGGCCATATCAACATGTCGATGAGCGCCGGAGCGGAATCCGTCGCCAGCACGTCAAACCTCGGCGGCTCGCTGGAATACTTCTCGTCCGACCCGACCCACGAACACCACCTGACAACAGCACAGACTTTCGGAAGCAACGCCGCCTACCACACCTTCATCCGCGCCGACAGCGGCGACCTCAACCAGATCGGCTCCCGCTTCTACATCTCCTACATGCGCAACGACACGGACAAATGGAAAGGCGGCGGCAACCAGTTCGCCCAGCAGGTGAACGCCAAGTTCCTCCAGCCCATCGGAAAAGACAGCCGGATCTCAACCTTCTTCGACTGGTCCGACAAGGATCTCTACAATTATCAGGACATGTCCTTCGACATGCTGAAGAACGGCGGCTACAATCTCGACAACTTTGCCGGCACACCCAACGGTTATGCCAAGGCCTACCGACTGGCGCAGTCCCTCAACAACCTCCCCGGCGGCGCCATCCCCGCCGGATACTCGCGCATGTCCGACCCGTGGGACGCCTCCTATTACGACGCCGTCACCGCGGAACGGGATTACTTCGGCGGCCTGACAGCGGATTTCGCCCTGACCCACGCCCTGCGCTGGAAATCAACCATCTATGGTCACGGACAATACAGACGCGGCGGATGGACCACGCCTTATCTCACCTCACCCAACGGAGCCCCTCTGGCCGAACAGATCAACGCCAGCCACACCCAGCGCTACGGCTTCACATCAGCCCTGACCTACACCATCGCCCATAACGAGATCAGCGCCGGCGTCTGGTACGAAAACTTCCATACCGACATAGGCCGTTACGGAATCGAGGAACCCCTTTTCGGTGAAGGCAAACCCGTCAACGCGCTCGGCTCCCTCCCCGCAGGCTATCAGGATTTCTGGGCACAGAGCTTCAACTCAAACAGCTTTACCGCGTTCGTACAGGACACCTACCACCCGCTTCCCAATCTCGCCCTGCATTTCGGCTTCAAGTCACTGCTGCAAACCGTCCGCGCCGGACAGACCGCCAACGATGAATCCTATACCGGCACCGACGCCATCGCAGCAGGCAGCATGACAACCGCCCGCGCCTTCCTGCCGCACATCAGCGCGGACTGGCATTTCCTCAGTCACCACGAACTGTTTTTCGATATCTCGGAAAACACGAAAGCCTACCCCGTGGCCGCCTACAAACAGGGCGCCTCACCGTTCGCCGTCACCCAGAGCCAGTTCGATCAGATCCACGGCGGCCTGAAACCCGAAACCGACTGGAACTACGCCGTGGGATACCGCTACCTCGACAAGATCGTCTCGGCATCCCTCTACGCCTATCACACGGATTTTCACAACCGACTGCAACAGACCACATCCGGAACCATCGTCAACCCGATCTCCACCGTCGCGAATGTCGGCTCCGTGACCATGAACGGCGTCGATGCCGGACTGACAGTCCGCCTGCTCCGCGATGTCTCGCTCTATAACAGTATCAGTTACAACCACGCGACCTACGGCGACAACCTCGTCGAAGCCGGTGTGACCTACGCCACCCACGGCCAGCAGATCGTCAACTACCCGCGCTTCATGTACAAAGCCAGCCTGTCCTACAGCCACGGCGGGTTCGAAGCGCACATCGACACCCAGTATCTCGGCGCACGCAATTTCAGCTATGTCGGCGACATGAAAGCCCCCGGCTACTGGCTCGAAAATCTCGGCATGCGCTACAATTTCGGCAAAATGGCCCAGTATGACCGTCACCTCGATTTTCTGAAAAACATCACCCTGTCCTTCGATATCTACAATCTCGCCAACACGAAATACATCGCGACAATGGGCGAGAACGGCAATCCGGTCTCAGGCGATTACCAGTCCTTCATGGTCGGCGCCCCACGCCAGTTCTTCGGCTCGGTCAAGGCAGAGTTCTGACGCCCGCCGCCTCCAGAAAAATCATTCCACAGGAAAAAGCCATGACCAAGCAGACGATTTCTCCCCCACGCCCCGACAACGCAGCAACCAGCCTCACCCTCCGCCCGATCGCCGGACGCATCGGCGCCGAAGTGCAGGACCTCGCCCTCACGCCCGACCTTCCTCCCGCAACCATACAGGCCCTCCGCGACGCCCTCACGCACCACAAGGTTCTCTTCTTCCGTGACCAGCACCATGTCGATGCCGCAACCCAGACTGCATTCGGCAGACAATGGGGCGAACCCGTCGGACACCCCACCGCACCCGACCAGATAGAAGGCCATCTGCTGGAACTGAACGCCGAACACGGCGGAAAAGCCAACGTATGGCATACCGACATGACTTTTCTGGACGCCTACCCCGCCGTCTCCATCCTCCGAGCCGTCAACGTGCCCTCCGCAGGCGGCGATACAGTGTGGGCCAATACCGCCGCAGCCTACGCCCACCTCCCCGATCCCCTGAAACGTCTGGCCGACGAACTCTGGGCCATCCACTCCAACGATTACGATTACACCGTCAACCAGACCCACCCCGATCACGCGCTGGACGCCTACCACACCACCTTCGTCTCATCAGTCTACGAAGCCGAACAGCCCCTCGTTCGCCTGCATCCGATCTCCGGCGAACGATCCCTGATCCTCGGCGGATTCTTCAAGAAGTTCTCCAATCTATCCCTGACGGACTCCCGCCGCCTGTTCGACCTCTTCCAGACCCACATCACCCGTCTGGAAAACACCGTCCGCTGGCAATGGAAAAAGGGAGATATTGCAATCTGGGACAACCAGAGCACACAACATTACGCACTGGACGATTACGGCAACTATCCCCGCGTGATGCAGCGCCTCACCCTGCGCGGCGAACCCAGCCTCTCCACCGACGGCCGCCACAGTCGCCAGCTTCTCCCAGCCCGCTAAATCATCGTTTCCTCTGCAGAAACAAAAGGAACGGTTCGATTTCCAATACAATCCATACAGATTCTTGCCGGATCCCTTTTTCGAGCGCGCTTGTCGTTGGATTGGGAGCCATCACTGCAATGGCTCATCTTGGTAATAATTTTACGCCCTATCTCATCGGTGGCCTGATGGACCAGCTTGGATTTACACCGCTCCAGATGGGGGTGTGGAGCATGGTGGAACTGCTCGCTTACGCCGTGACAATGTTGCTCATTGCCCCCCATCTCCGACATTTCAGTGCACGACACATGGCGCTTATGGCTGGCCTCATAATGGGCAGCGCACAATTTTCCTCTTCCCTCTTCCATACTTTTCTACCACTTTTAGCGCTTCGTGTAGCCTGTGGACTGGGATTCGGATTAGCAAATACTTCCCTTAATCTTGCAGCTGCACAGACAAACAATCCTGCTCGCGCTCTTTCTTTTGGCCTAGCAATACAGACGGCACTCTATACCCTTATTAACCTTGGCCTGCCTATTGCGGGAAAGCGATATGGCACATCAGGCATGTTCGATATACTCGCTGGGCTGGCCATTCTCTTTGCCATGGTGGCAAACAGTTTCCTACCTAACCGCTCCAATGATTTCTTGAAGCACTCATGCGTCAGGCCACAACCCCTGACCAAAAATGGCTGGAAAGTGTTGCTCGCCATTTCCGTGTTCAGTTTTGGTAGCCTCGCCATCTGGCCTTTCATCGAACGCGCCGCACATGAAATCGGTGTATCCGCAGTGCGGTATGGTCAGTATCAGAGCGTCGCCACGTTGGCCTGCGTCGCCAGCAACACCATTTTTGCGGCCTTGGCAGGGCGTTTGTCACTTCGATGGACTTTACTCATCGCTCTTTCAGTGTGCGGGACTGCTTGCGCAGCACTCACATTGGTTTCCACCCATTTAAGTTTCGCCATAGCCCTCATTGCATTCAATGTCAGTTGGCTGATCGCCTACCCGCTTATTCTCAGTATTGCCTACAAAATTGATGCCGATGGTCGTCTTTCAGTCCTGTGTTCGTCGGCATGGATATTGAATATGGCCATTGGATCTGTCGTGACCGGAACAATTGCGCAGTGGTTAGGAAGTTATGTTTTAATCGGCCCATTGGGACTCGTCGGGTGCCTCACTGCATTACGCATGCTTTGGCCCTTAAGTTCGGAAGTCCATTGATCCGACGGAAGAAATCTGATTCAGGCTCTATCAGAACATTGAAGATTAATGACCTTTACGGCTGAGGGGTGCTGGGGAAGAGAATAAAGGGCTACATCCCCAGATCATACTTAATCGCTTCAAGGACTTGTTGCTTGTCGACACACAGCCAGATCAATGCCAGACCGTATTCTTTTCCGCCACTCACCGGCCCGTCATGTTTTGGCTACAAAACCTGACAAGCAGTAGAAAGAAAAGAATTCACCCTTTTTTCAAAGAGTGAATTCTCTATGCTTTTTAAAAATATCCTAAACCTCGAAACTTTTCTATATCAGGAAAGATTCAAAGTAATGTTACTACTACTCGTATCGTCAGCAAACGTCACGGTATGACCATCAGACAAATTGACAACCATGTTGCCATTAACGAAATCCTCTGATTTCACACCTGAAATCGAGAAATACGCCTCACTGTTCACACTTGCTCCGGAAACAATTACATCCCCTGTGTTACCACTATTGATCACAATATGATCCGTACCCTTCGTGACATCTACTGTCAGAGCACCTGCACCCGCTGTGGAGAGATCGAGCCCTCCATCGCCGGCGCTTACACTCACAGCTCCGCCACCCGTAGTAACGTCAAGTTTTTTTGCACCACCGACAACAGTTCCGGAAGCTGTTGAAGATGCAAACTGCATGACAGTCAGCACGGCATTCCCCGAACCTGTATCAGTCACATCAAATGAACCAGACCCGGTAGTGTAGAACTGAGCACTTCCTGATCCAGCATCGACAAAAGAAGTATCGCCTGCACTATTCCAGACTTCAACAGTACCTGCATTTTGTGCAGTGATAGTATTATGACCACCCGGCAATACAACGATACCATTTTCTAGCGTGATGTTGCTTGAACCCTGCGTGGTTCCAAAAATAGTAGCGTAGGAATCTCCAGTCTGAGTGACTGTTCCCGTTGTACTGGAACCATTCCACAGATCGACTTCTTCAGTGTCACCCGAAGTTCCGCCCTGAATGGCGACCGTGCCATTCAAATCATATCCGTTTCCGAGAATAACCTGATTATGACCCGCAGCATTGACGGTTACCTCACCATCACCCAGCCAAAGAATATTGTTGCCACCCTCAACACTATTCACGGTCCAGTCTGACGTGTTACCAACAGAATTCGATACCAGGACACCAGTGCCGCCCGTGTAATTCACTTCCGCAGCGTTACCGTAGACGATTACACTAGCAGTACTACTCGTTGAATTAATGGTCTGATTGTCACCTGCCGTATCAACACTGACAGACTGGCTACCAGTGGCTTGCAGATTGATCGTGGAATTTTCCTGACTGGTGCCCATTTCAAATGTCAGCGCAGCATCATCGCTCTGCGTCGCATCCACGACACCGGAACCCACGGTCACTACACCTTTGCCCGCCTGAGCATTGATACTCGCCACACCAGCGCCAGTGGTCGCATTCCACAACAAGTCAGAACTGGCTGAAGACAACACGCCGATCGTCAGATCGCCAGTCGCTGCCGCTGTATCCTTGACCGAAAAAGTGCCGCTCCCATTCGCATAGAATTGGGCATTCCCTGAGCCAGTATGTGTAAAGGACGTATTGCCGCCCGATGTCCACACCTCAACGTTTCCAGCATCTTGAGCCACAATATTGTTGGAGCCACCCGACAATGCGACAATACCGTTCGTAAGCGTCGCATTCGTCGTTCCTGCCTGACTACCAAAAACCGTAACGTACGATTTTCCCGTTTGGGTCAGACTGCCAGTCGTATTGGCACCGTTCCAGAAATCCACTTCTTCTTTATCGTCCGAATCACCACCCTGAATGGCCAGAGAGCCGTTGAGGCCACTTCCAGCACCGAGAATGATCTGGTTACTGCCAGCAGCATTGAGAGTCGCTGTACCATCACCAAGCCAAAGCTGATTCTGTCCACCCGTCACACCCGAAATGGTCCAGTCAGTGGTATTACCGGCGGCATTTGACACCAGAACACCAGTGCCTCCGGTATAGTTGACTGCTGCCCCATCACCGAAGACCGTGACTTGTGAAATGCTCTTGGCTGCATCGATTGTCTGCGTGCCACCTGCCGCAGTCACCGCTGTAACACCACTGCCAGTATTCGCAATTTGCAGAGTATTCGAACTGTTATCCTTGCCCATAACAAAGGTGTCACCACTGACACCGGTTTCCGTCGCCTTAACCGTACCACCATTCGATATGTTGATCGTGGTACCTGCGCTGCTAACATTGTTATTGGTCAGGGTCAGTGTGGATGCTCCAGCATCAATCACGCTTCCTGGCGCTGTCGAAGCAAGCACTACAGTAGCAGCAGCATCGTCCGAAGTTGTGATCGTCTGCCCTGCTGTGATGGAGGAAGCAGAGCCCGCCACATCAATGGTGGAAGATACAGAGGCAGATGACGTCCCATCGGAAACAGCAATCGAAATCGATGCCGGATCACTTGTTTTTCCAATAAGGACGGACGGATCTGTCGCAGTAATGGTACCGCCCGCAAGCACCGACAACAGTTCAGAAAGCGTTCCTGTTGCAGTGACGGTTTTGCCGTCACTGGAAACCGAGGTGACCACTCCACCCTCAGACGGTGAAACAGAGAACACGCCACTACCACTTGTCTCTTTGATGGTAAGCGTCAAAATCTGTGAACTGGTGGCGCTTGCATCGGATAATGTTACAGCAGCGAGAAGTGCTGCAAGATTGTCGGCCGAAGCTGGTGCATCAAGAAGCACGCCGGGTTCGACAGTCAAAGACCCAGAAGAAGTGCTGGATGTATAACCATTTGAAACCTTGGTGGAAAAAGAAACTGTCTTTTCCGCCGTCAGACTACCTTCTGTAGTGAAAGTGACTGACCGGAGGGCTGCCTGAACATCTGTCGCGTCACCGGCTAACGTCAGGGAGTCACTATCGCTACCCGCAACTGTTACTCCCGACATTGCCGTAGCAGAAAGCGTACCGGCAGCATCATCCACCGAGACCGTCACCGTGACAGGAAGGTCCCCAGGGCTTGTTACCTCAGCAGAAGAGAATGGTGTCGCACCAACCTCATCTGAGGAATTGGAAACTGGCAAGCCACTCAATGTTGGTGCTGCAGATGGAATAATAGTCAGATTTTCCGAGAACGTACTGGCAGACACACCATTCGATACATTGGTGGCACCGATTGTCAGAGTCGTTTTCTGACCATAAGCCGCGCTCGTCTGGTCAATATCAAATACTGTTCCGTGGATAAAAGCTGCCGCATCCGTTGCGTTATCGAACGTCGCCGTAACAGTCTGAATACCATTCTGAGTCGAATCGGAGACGCTTCCAACAATACCGGCTGTCGAAGCCGCTGAAAGATCCAGCTTACCTGCGTTAACGTTGCTGTTTACCAAAGAGACACTGATTTCCCCATTGGCCGATGTAAACGTCACACCGTAAGAGGATGATGGAAAAAGCGAATAAGTCGAACTTGTTTGTAGCAGGCTATAGCTTCCATTTGCCGAGCTTGCACTTCCAGAAGGCGAAGCAGCGCTGACTTTCATGGAAATCGGAATAAGGGTGCCATATTCAAGGAAAGAACTACCCGCCGACTGAACAATAGCGCTCCCCGTTTCCTGAAGAGTCAATGTTGTCTGAATCTGAGCTTCCTCAGTATTCAGAAGAGTTGACCCTGCTGCCGCCACGAAACGGATATCCTGCTGCAACACCTGAGAAAGATCAGCTTCAGTTCCAGTAACTGAAATGCTGTCTGTACCACTTCCCGAAACGGTCACCCCCGCTGGCAGATTGATCACTTCCAGCGTTCCACCGGAACCGGCCGTCACCTCTCCAATGGAAAGAGTCATGGTTGCCGTCTGCGTTGTGGACAGCGTGTAGGCGCTTCCACTGGAAGTGGTGAGCCGATATAGACTACCAATATTGTATGCATTGCCCGCAGTAGCGGATACGGAAAGCGTTGATGTCTGCGCTGAAACAAAAGCATCCACGACATCAGTATCGTTATTCAGAACGATGGAATTGGTCGCTGAAGCAGATCCATAATCATTACTGATACTGATGTTGAACGATTCAGTTTCAACTGCACTATTCACAGCCGTATAAGAAAGATCAGGGATAAAATCGCTGACAAAAGCCGCCAGTGTTCCTTTATAAGTAATTGAGTTTCCATCAGCTGAAACGGTCACCAGGCTGGAGATAGCCGTATCATTCTGAATCCGTGTCAGGCTGAAGCCGCCGCTCCCGGCTGTCTTTGTAATCGTGATCGTATCAATCGGATCGTCACTCTGCCCACCCCGCCAGTCGATGCTACCATCCGTGAGAACAACACCCGCAAGCGGATTGAACAGGATCGGAGCAACTTGGTAGCCGCCTTCCTGTACAGAAATCGTAGGAGCAGAACTTGTGGTTTTCGCAAGCTCAGAAGAAGTGTTGGTATTGTCGCTCATGAATTCATATTCCATCAGCACCTCCCCTTATCCTTCCATCGCGTTTTCGGCGTATGGGAGAGGACTCAAGAAAGCGCGGCATTCAGGAGCCAGACCATCGTCCAGCGGCATGAAGGGAGGTTAAGAAAAAGAAGTTAATAAATTCTGGATAAGTCTTTATTAAAACTGTATATAATTGTTTTAATTTTTATACGAATATGAAAAATTATACTTTGTTTTATTTTAAATAATTACATCAATATAAAAAGTATTCTACCATCTTTAAATTACGGCACGAAACTGCCAAACGCAGCCATACCTCATAAATGTCCCCAAGCTGCTTCGCACAATCCCGCACAATTCTTTCCTTGCACCAGAAAAGAAGAGAAGCAGAAATTTAACTTCCAGAGCACATCCAGAAGTTAACTATTCCAAGATCAAATCCAACCCATCAATTCAGTGCGGGCAAGCGCTTCCAGCAAATCAATGGCGTAAGAAGAAGCGTTCAGACATGGAATGAGAGTCAGTTCTTCTCCACCGGCCACCATGAACTCATCACGCAACTCATTTCCGAGTTCATCCAGCGTCTCGATGCAGTCCGTCATGAACCCTGGCGTCATGATCGCGACTCTGCGGATACCTTTCTCCGGCAACGCTGCAACAAAAGGCGCGGTGTAAGGTTCCAGCCATTTTGCAGGCCCGAAACGGGACTGGAACGTTAGAGGCATTTCTTCTGCGGTTTTGCCCAGATGCTGTCGCAGCGCAGCAACCGTGCTTTCGCATTCCTGCAAATAGGGGTCACCCTTGCGGATATAATCCTTTGGTAAGCCATGGAACGAAGTGACGACCATCTGCGGTTGTTGCGGCAGACCTGACAGCGCTTCCTTCAGCGAGGCCGCCAACGCACCGATATATGCCGGATCTTCCGCAAAAGGGGGCAATGTCCGCAAGGCAGGCTGACGCCGCATTTTCATCAGAAAACGGAAAAGCTGGTCATTCGCCGTCGCTGTGGTGGTCGCACTATACTGAGGATAAAGCGGCATCGACAGGATACGGTCACAGCCTGCCTGCATAAGCTCCGTCACCGCGCTGGCGATGGACGGAGATCCATAACGCATGCCCCAGACAACGGGTACATCGTCTTTCCTGAAACGCTCGGCAAGCTGTTCCGCCTGTGCCCGGGAAAAGGTCTTCAGAGGGCTTTCCTGCTGATCTGTATTCCAGATACGGCTATACGCCTTTCCACTGCGCCCCGGACGCACAGTCAGGACAATCCCCTGCAGAATCGGCTGCCATATCGCAGGATTGGCCTCGATCACACGCTGATCGGAAAGAAACTCCGATAGATAGCGGCGGATGGCCGAATAGTTCGTGTCTTCAGGCGTGCCCAGATTCACGAGCAGAATGCCGACGCGCCCTTTCCCGACAGGAGTATCAGTGCGCTCGGAAGGAATATGCAGGAAGGCCATGCCTTCTGCTTAACTGAATCTTTCTTTGACGCGAAGCCTGTTTCACATCCTGACGCGCGCGACCTGGATCACCTCTTCAGGCTCCGAAGACGTCGGCGGAAGAGTCAGTTCCACGCCTGTGTCCGGAGCGATCTGTCCCATCCGGGTAAAAATGTCGCCAATCACTTCCAGAGAATAAGTCCGCTCGCCGATCATCACACGCAGCCCGGTTGCGGGGCGTGGTGCCTTCATGGGCTGACCAGCCGAATCACGCAGCACGAGCCCGCTGTCAGGAAAGAGGTTTTTGGCGGCAAGCAGTGGAAGAGGCGCGAACAATATGCTCTCGCCATTTTCCCTCTCCCCCAGCGTCACACTGCCATCAGGATGGCTGGCAATGAAACCTCCGCACGCCTCCACGAAGGGACCGCTGGCATCCATAATCTCAAATGAAAGCGCGACGCCATGCTGCATGACCGGACTGATCTGCGGCAGAGGCATGGGGCGCGTCTCACGTTTGCGCAACATGAAAGGTTCATTCTGTCTGGCTGGATCAATATCGAAAATCAGTCCTGCCAAATCGTTTGGCAGTTCCTCTGGCGAGCGGGCCACCAACCTGTCCGTCTCAGGGTCATTGTGCAGAAAGCGGCCATAGCTGTCATAGAGCCAGATCTCGTCAGCACGCGTCCGTGTCTCCGACACAATTTCTCTCCCTGCTTCAGGCCAGCTTCCGGTCACCGTTCATGCAATCGGATAATCCGGCCTCTCCAATCCGTACGCATTTCCGCATCAGAGAGGAAAGCGCAAGCCCGTCGATTTCCGTGCGGGCCGTCACGAAGCCTTCTTCCTCGCGCGGATTGGGCAGAGTGTCCACCACGGCAGCATAAACATCGATGAAAAGCGTGAAGTGCGTGAAAACATGCTTCACGGTTCCCACCATCCGCCAGTCAGGCACACGCCATGCTTTCGTATGACGATCGGCAAACGGGGCCTGTCTGCCAATTTCAGCTTCATGCCACGGCGTATCCCGCCATGCAGTCCCCGGCAATTCGATCGTCCCACCCAACAACCCTTCGGCGGGACGACGGCGCACAAGCGCCCTGCCCGATTTGTCCAGCAACAGAAAATGAGCGCCATAGCGCGTAGGACGCTCCACTTTTGGCGCCTTGCGTGGAAGCGTGGCCTGAATACCCATCTGTCTGGCTGAGCAGGGTTTCTGCCATGGACAGAGCACGCAGGCAGGCGAACGCGGCACACAGATTGTAGCGCCAAGGTCAAAAAGCGCCTGAGCGAAATCCGACGGCCGTGTTCGCGCGGCACGCCCACCATTCAGAGTGACCGCTTTTTGCGCCAGTATCTTGCGAGACGAAGGCAGCGGCTCTTCCACGGCAAAAACACGCGCTGCTATCCGTTCCACATTGCCGTCTAGGGGGACGACCGGCACACCGAATGCGATCGCGGCAATAGCGGCCGCCGTATAAGCGCCAATGCCCGGCAGCGCCTGAAGACCCGCCACATCCTGCGGAAAATCTCCAAGATCCGTCAGCGCCTGCGCGCACCGATGAAGGTTGCGGGCCCGCGAATAATAACCCAGACCGGACCATGCCTGCAGCACATCGTCCAATGGCGCGCGGGCCAGAGCTGCTACCGATGGAAAACGTTCCAGAAAACGGTGATAATAGGGAATGACCGCCGTCACGGTTGTCTGTTGCAGCATGATCTCGCTGATCCAGACGTGATAAGGGTCGGCCACCGCACCGCTTTCGGCGCGCCAGGGCAGCGTCCTGCGGTTATGGTCGTACCAAGCGAGAAGATCTGAGTCTGACGGAATCACGGAGCCAGCTTATGAAACCCGCACGACCGACAGGCAAGGGCCGGAATGGCGAAATGCCCGCCCCACCGAAGCGCACGTTCGCTCCCCGTGAACTGGGCACCCTCATTCCCGGCATCGCCCGCGAAGCCTTCAAGAAGCGTTCGCCCGCAAACGTCACCCTGTTTCTCGACTGGCCCCAGATTGTCGGCACACATCTGGCGAATCGCACGGAACCGCGAAAGTTCTCGCTTGGCACCCTCACCGTCGCCTGTAGTGGGCCTGTCGCCATGGAGATTCAGCACACACAGACTGTCCTGATCGACCGCATCAATACGTGGTGTGGACACAAGATGGTCGAACGCCTGAAACTTGTTCAGGACACTACCCTACGACCCGCAGTAACGCCCCGTCGGCCTGCTACAGGGCAATCAGCAGTCATATCCGTGAAGGTGCCGGACATGCCGGAAGGCCCCCTCCGCGACGCACTGGAAGCGCTGGGAACCCGGGTCGCCGAGCGCAAAGCCAGTCAGAAAAGGCGTTGATTCTCTAGCGCCGGATATGACCAGCGACAGACACATGGCAGAGACGCAATACAGGCAGAAATTTATTTACCTTTCTTTTGGTTGAGACATGCGACAGACGCCGCCGGTCGGAGCGCATGTGTTTCCGATTCGGGATGAACACTGTCCGACTGAACCTGAAGATGAACTTGAAATATCCGCAGAACACGCGTGAAGCCGCGGTTCGATCCGAACACGAATTTCTCCGCCACTGGCGGCAGACCTCCTCGCGGGATACAGCCTGCATGCTGCGGGCCAGCCTGCTACGCCGCACCAATCCCGCGCTGGTCAAAGAGGCGGAAACCGCCAAAGAGCCCGCTCTCGACAAGGCGGACTAGGTTGTCAGAAAAGCTCCGCCCAATAGAAACCGGGCGGAGCTATCTATCGCAATCAGGGAATACAGATCACCTTGCGATTGATGAATTCCTCGATACCGAACTCTGACAGTTCACGCCCGTAACCGGAATTCTTGATGCCGCCGAACGGCATCTCGGGACCACCGCCGCCCATGGCGTTGATGTAGACCATCCCGGTCTCGATCTGCTCCGCCACACGCCAGCCGCGCTCGACGTCCTTCGTATAGACGGAACCACCCAGCCCGAACGGCGAATCATTGGCGAGTTCAATGGCTTCCTTTTCATCACGCACGCGATAGATACTCGCCACAGGACCGAAGATTTCCTTGTAGAAAATCGGATTGTCCTTCGTGATGTTCGTCAGAATCCCTGCCCGCATGAAGAATCCCTCGCGGTTGAGGCGTTCCGCGCCCGTCAAAAGGGTTGCGCCCCCTTTGACCGCGATCTCCACCTGCTCCAGCGCAAGATTCATAGCGTTTTCGCTGCTCATGGGACCGTGGGTGGTATGCGGGTCGAGCGGATCCCCATAACGGAACGTTCCGATGGCTTCCTTGAGGCGTTCGGTAAAAGCATCTGCCAGACTGTCATGCACGATCATCCGCTTGGCCGATGTGCACACCTGCCCGTTGTTTTCAAAACGCCCTTCGATCGCGGCACTGATCACGGTATCAAGATCGGCGTCTTCCAGCACGATGAAGGCATCGGAACCACCCAGTTCCATCGTGCTTTTCTTGAGGGCCTTACCGGCCTGTCCAGCAACAGCACTGCCAGCCCGCTCACTGCCGGTTAGCGCCACACCGCAGATTTCCGGCCGTGCGATCAGCGCATCAGACTGCTCATTGCTGATGAAGAGATTTGTGTAGGCACCTTCCGGCGCGCCCGCATCCCGAAACAGCTGCTCAAACGCAAGAGCACACTGCGGTACGGTCGGCGCATGCTTTATCATGACGGTGTTGCCCGCCATGAGATTGGGCGCCGCCACGCGTGCGAGCTGATAATAGGGGTAATTCCATGGCTCGACGCAATAAATGACACCCAGCGACTGGCTGATCACCTGCGCCTTGGTGCAGGAATTATGAATATCTCGCGGAGCAAGAAAACGCTCGGCATTATCGGCATAATAATCAAGAATTGCTGCCGAAAATTTGATTTCGCCAATCGATTCCTTGATGGCCTTGCCCATTTCCGTAGCAATATTGCGGGCGTGCTTCTCGGCGTTCTGCCGCAGATCCTCCGCAGCTGCCTTCAGGATTTTTGCCCGCTCACTGAAGGAACGGTGACGCCAGTCATCCCGCCACAGCGCATGGGCCTTTTCCAGTTTGGCAAGCATCTCGGCATCGGTGTGCTCGTCAAAAGTCTTTTCAACCTTGCCAGTCGTCGGATTGAGCGTCTTGTAAGCTGACACGATGATCTTTCCTTTCTGCTTCCGGTGGCTGGAACAGCGCGGAACATACTGTACCGGATTCACCCCATCGGACTATGGGACCAGCAGGTAAACCTGCAACGCCGCCGGATACGCCTGTTTCGGATGATGACCCCAACGCAAACACAGGTCGAGCGTTCGAAACACAAATATTACCTATTGATGATGAAGATAATTTTTCTCGACATCAGAAAGAAACTCTTAATCTACGCAGATTACGAACAAGCCATCATTCTTATGAAACACGGCCAGACTTCCCGTCGTCAGACGGAGAGACAGGCCACACAGGGCTTGTTTCACATGAGTTCTCCCCCCGCTTTCGTCATCAGCCTTGAACGTCAACCGGAACGTCTTGAAGCGTTTTTCCGGAACAATCCCCATCATAGGGATGTAACTGTGTTTCAAGCGGTGGATGGTTGGTCGCTTTCACGCGATGACCTCATCGCCAGCGGCATCATCGCCCCCGAAAACCGCTATGTGGAACCGGCTCTCGGCGTGCTGATGTCCCACCTGTCTCTCTGGAGTCAGGCGGCAGAGCAGAACAGAACAATCACTGTTCTTGAAGACGATATCATTCTCGGTGAAAATTTCACGCGTTCTTCACAGGAAATACTTTCCACGACGAAAGAGTTCGACGTCATTTTCTGGGGCGTGAACACCGACTGGCCTATCTCCGTCCAGCCGGGCGAAGGGATGCCAGAAGCCTCTCTGCTGTTCGGAAAGAATATTTCACCATGCACTGCCTCTGACTGCCACTCTCCTTCTTTGTTCCGCCTGCTCTCATTTGCCGGATTAGGGGCATACACAGTCACCCCCGAGGGAGCGCGCCACCTTCTGAAACATTTACTGCCAATCGGGAATATCCCTGCCAAAGCACGCTACTTTGAAGCGGGGGTCGGGACGCTGTCGCATTTCATAAACTGGACCAACAGCGGCCTTGACGTCGAACTGAGCCGACAGTCAGGAAATTTCAGATTCTATCTGAGCCTGCCGTTTCTGGCCCGTTCCATCAATGACTGGTCCACCTCCTCCTTCAAGAGAGAAACGCATGCCATCCAGACTGGGTAAGGAGACTTCGGCACACCAAGTGTCGACCAACAGCGTGATGGAACCCCTCCCTCTGCCCCGGCGTTGAGAGAAACTGTTCCCCCTCACAGGTGCCAGCATGCCACTGAACAATATCTTTCTCTCTGAGCATGCGGGCATTCTTATCACGCCGTTCCGGCAGGAGAGATTTCCATGTCCGACACCAAGCAGAGCACGCCCAGCATACAAAACAGCCTGCATGACCATGCGCCCGGTAGCGGCAAGATAGAAGTCAAAGACAGGATCGCATCCGGTGGCGAACTCCATCAGGACATTGCCGAGCATGGCGATCACAAGGACGGCGTTGCTCATCTGACCGACAATTTTGGTCATCGAATTGCGGACAACGAAAATTCACTGAAAGCAGGGCTTCGCGGCCCCACTTTGCTTGAAGATTTTATTCTGCGTGAAAAAATCTTTCATTTTGACCATGAGCGCATTCCAGAGCGTATCGTTCACGCACGCGGTTCCGGCGCGCATGGCGTGTTTGAATGCACGAAAGCCATTCCCGAACTGACAAAAGCCTCGATTTTTCAGAAGGAAGGCACGACCTGTCCGGTCTTTGTCCGCTTTTCCACCGTCACCGGCGGCGCGGGTTCTGTAGATACCCCACGCGATGTCCGTGGTTTCGCCGTGAAGTTCTATACGGAAAGCGGAAACTGGGATCTGGTCGGCAACGACATCCCCGTCTTTTTCATTCAGGACGCCATCAAGTTCCCGGATCTCGTTCACAGTGTGAAAATGGAGGCTGATCGGGGCTACCCACAGGCGGCATCAGCTCATGATACGTTCTGGGACTTCGTCAGCCTCATGCCGGAATCGCTGCATACCGTCATGTGGGCGATGTCGGATCGCGGCATTCCGCGCACGTTCCGTAATATGGAAGGATTTGGTGTCCATACCTTCCGGTTCGTGAATGAGAAAGGCGAAGGGAAATTCATCAAATTCCACTGGAAGCCTGTCCTCGGCCTTGAATCCACAACGTGGGACGAGGCCGTAAAGATCGCCGGAGCAAACCCGGACTTCCATCGACAGGATCTGTTTGAATCCATTGATCAGGGAAATTATCCGGCGTGGGATTTCGGCGTTCAGGTCTTTGACGAAGCGTGGGCAGCCAAGCAGCCCTATGACGTTCTGGATGCAACGAAGCTCATCCCAGAAGAAGAAATCCCTGTTGAAATCATCGGTCGCATGACTCTCAACAGGAATGTGGACAATTTCTTCGCGGAAACGGAACAGGTCGCTTTCCTCCCGACCAATGTCATTCCCGGTATCGATTTCAGCAATGATCCCCTGCTGCAAGGCCGCCTGTTCTCTTATTTGGACACGCAGAAATCCCGCCTTGGGACGACCAATTTCCACCAGATTCCCATCAACGCGCCCAAATGTCCGTTCCACAATTTCCAGCGGGACGGCATGATGCAGACCCTCGTGCCAACTGGACGGGCGAACTATGAGCCCAACAGTCTGGCGGAAGCGGGAGAAAGTGGTGGCCCCCGCGCCTGCCCGACCACTGGCTACAAAACTTTCGAGGAAAACGCCGAACGGAATGATCCGACGGAAAAGGTTCGGGCACGCGCGGAAAGCTTTGCCGATCACTATAGCCAGCCACGCATGTATTATCGGTCCCTAACCGAAAACGAGCAGGCGCATACGGCTTCAGCCATCGTTTTCGAGTTATCAAAAGTCCAGATTGATCACGTCCGAACGCGTGTTGTGGCGCAGCTGCGGAATGTGGATGAATCGCTTGCCAAGCGCGTAGCCGATGGGCTTGCGATCGACCTGCCCGAAAAGGCCAAAGCGGCGAAAGAACCGGTTGATCTCGGCACTTCCGATGCGCTCTCCATTCAGAAGCAGGCGAAAAACACCCTGAAAGGTCGCACTATTGGTATCCTTTTCGCGGAAGGGTCCGACCTCGCCGAGATCAAACAGTTCAAGATGCTGATCGAAAGCGAAGGAGGCACGCCCGTGCTGGTTGCTCCGAAAGTCGGCGGCATTCCGGTCAAAGACGGCGAGCTGAAGGCCGATGCCAAACTTGATGGTGCGCCTTCAGTGCTGTTCGACGGGGTCATCTCCATCCTTGCCCCCGAGCAAGCTGAGAAGCTGACCAGAAATGCCGCCGCCATCCAGTGGTTCATGGACGCCTATGCCCATTGCAAGACGATTGCTCACTGCAAAGGGACGCAGGTTCTGCTCGATCGCGCGGGTATCGAAAAAGACGATGGGGTCATCGCTCTCGAAGCCTTTGCGAAAACAGGTGTGAAACGTCACTGGGCGCGTGAACCAAAAGTGCGCGACCTCGCCTGACGCATGCGAAAAAGGGTCGGATGGCAATACGCCTCCGGCCCTTTCGCTTTCCGCACATAGGAACTGACAGCCCACCTTGCGATCCCTGACCACGCTCTTTAGTTTCGGCGCACCATTGCCGCGTCGGGCCCTGAATACGACGAGATTGTCCATCCCATGTCCATTCAGGCAGAAAGGCTTCGGAGCGCTTCATGAATTTCGCAACATATCGGGCACAGTGGGCCTATAACCCGCTGAGGGAAGTGCTTGCCGGCATGGTCGGCACATTTGCCCTCATTCCGGAAGTGATTGCTTTCTCCTATGTGGCCGGGGTCTCCCCTGCCGTTTCCCTCTATGCGTCTTTCGTCATCAGTGTCGCCATCGCCATTACGGGCGGTCGCCCAGGTATGATTTCCGGCGCGGCCGGCTCTGTCGCGCTGGTCGCCGCAGCATTGGTCCACGGACATGGCGTGCAATACCTGCTGGTCGCCACGATTCTCGCCGGACTGCTTCAGGTCGTGTTCGGCCTTCTGGGTTTGCAGGCCATCATGCGCTTTGTCTCGACCGAGGTGCGCACCGGCTTCGTCAACGCTCTGGCCATCCTCATCTTCTCGGCACAAGTGCCGCAGATGCTGCATGTGACATGGCACACCTATGCGCTGATCGCGCTGGGCCTCGTCATCATCTACCTCGTGCCGCGCCTGACGACCATCATTCCCTCTCCGCTGATCTGCATCCTTGTGCTGACCGCCATCGCGATGTGGCATCCCATGCCCATCCATACGGTTTCCGATCTGGGCGCCCTGCCGACAGGACTGCCGCAGCTCGTGTTGCCGCAGGTGCCATTCTCGCTTGAGACACTGGAAATCGTCTTTCCCTATGCCGTGGCCATGGCAGCGGTCGGACTTCTGGAATCCCTCATGACTGCCCGTCTCGTCAATGAGGAAACCGATACACACGGAGACCCGGCCATGGAATGTACCGGTCTGGGCATTTCGAATGTGCTGGTGGGGCTGTTCGGCGGCATTGCCGGATGTGGCATGGTGGGCCAGACGGTCGGAAATCTGCGCTATGGCGGTCAGGGGCGTCTTTCCACCTTCACCGCAGGCGCTTTTCTGCTGATTCTGATGGTGGCGCTGCACAGCTATGTCGGTCAGGTGCCTATGGCCGCGCTGGTCGCCATCATGATCATGGTGTCCACCAGCACCTTCTCATGGACATCTCTCCGCGACCTGACGCGCCATCCCAAGCTCTCAAGCCTCGTGATGCTGGCGACGGTCATCGTGACGGTCTCCACTCATGATCTGGCGCTCGGTGTGCTGGTCGGCGTCCTGCTCAGCGGTGTGTTTTTCGCGTGGAAAGTGACGAGCCTCCTTCATATCGAAAAACAGCGTGAGGGCGATACCGATCTCTACACCATCCGGGGACAGGTCTTCTTCGCTTCCGCCGATCTGCTGTATGACCAGATCGACTTTCAGACCACGGCGCGGCGCGTCGTTCTGCGGCTTGAGCAGGCCCATTTCTGGGATATCACGTCCGTCGATATGCTTGAGAAGATCATCGATAAACTGCGGTCGCACGATATCGAGGTCAATGTGGAAGGCCTGCACGCCAAACGCCACAGCATCATTCAGCAACAGTCCAGCGACGACCTTCTGGCGATCTGACGCATGATCTCTTTCTGAGCCTTTTTCCGGGGAGGTTCAGAACGATCCGGGTCTCAGCCGAAGACTGGGTCCAGATACGGGCTGGACGCATCAAAGAACAGACGGTTCTCGGACAGTTCGGCCGCGATCACCCGGAGACTTGCCAACGCACGCAGGATTTCCACTCGCTGGGACAGGTTCGTTTCATGCTGTTCGAGCCTTACCAGCGTGTCCACCGCCATATGGGTCGCCCGTTCGGTCCGGCCGTAATGACCGCCATATCGCCCGGTGAATTGCGCCATGCGTCCCAGCATGTCCTGCACATCCCGGCTGGCGGCTGGCGGCAGTTGCCCGCGCGCCAGAATGGCGCGCAGCTTCAGAATGGCCAGTCCCACCGTCATCCCTGACAGCACGCCATGCAGATAGGCGTCGACCACCGGCCCACGCCGTCCGCCCACGGTATTGAGCAACCGCACCATCCTCTCGATGCTGACACCGATGATGTCATGCGCCGTCGCCGGATATCTTTTCCGGGCGAGGCTCCGCAGCATCTGGAGGATCTGCATCCGCATATTCCAGCGCACGCCATCCGGGTCCAGCGGCAGAAAGACCCGGTACATCCACATGCAGAAGGCCATGGTCAGGAACAATGGCATGGCGGTGTTGAAATACGTGACTTCATCCAGCATGCGCTCATCGTTGAACGGACTGATGAGAATGGTGAGAAACAGGTTGTAGGCCACGGCCCCAAGGATCGTCGCCGGATTGGAGAAAGCCAGCCCGCCCGCCAGCATCACGGGGATGAAACACATGGCCATCATCTCGTAGGTCGAGATCGCCGGCATGACGAGAAACGCCATGAAGGTCGCCACGACGATCACCATCAGGGTTCCATGCAGGAACGCGCGTGTGGCGACGGCAGGGGTTTCCAGTGTCGAAAACAGTGAATTGATGATGCCCACGAACATCAGGAAGAACAGCCCCTGAGGCCATGCCGTGGTGATCCATATCACCCCGGCCACGAACATCGAGACACCGGCCCGCAGACTGTTGCCCGTAGCCTGATGCCAGTCGCGCCATGTCTCGATCGGATAATGGAAATGGTCATGAAGAGGCGGATTGCGGCTTGCATCGAACTGGGTGAGAGAAGCGCGAAGCTCATCCAGCATGTCCCCCAGCACATGCACCGCCTGTCCTTCCCGTGTGATGACCGTTTCCAGAGCCACGTTGACCGGCGGGTTGGTGACCATGTCCATTTCCCGCTCCAGACAGGTAGCGGCGTCCACCCGGCTGGTGGCCTGAAGTTCGGCCAGTTCCGCCATGATGGCGGGAAATTCGTCAGCATCCCTCAGACGCTCGGGAAGGGCCTGAAGAAAGGAGCAGGTGCCCGCCGCCAGCCTGCGCCAGTACGGGCCATAAGTCGCCGGATCGTCCATCAGCGCCGCCAGATCAAGGCCGCGCGAAAACAGGGAAGCCACGCCCGCCAAAGCGGCGCGCGCGTGATCGCCTTCCCGTCCGTGCCGCCCCATTTCGATCTCGGCAAACTCGATCTGATCCCCCAGAGAGGCGAGCGTTCCCATCATCTCGGCTGATGTGCGGAGTGCGTTCCGGTCGCCGCCGAGCAGCGCGGCCAGCGTGTGTGCTGTGGGCTGCATGGCGCTGACATAGTTGTCGACCAGACGATTACGGGCGCGCTGATTCAGACGAAACTGAAAGAGCGATGAAATGACCGTCTCACAGACGATCCCCAGCGTAATGTACGTGGCACGCGCCATGGCGATCTGGAAGATATGATCCGGATCCGCCACCCCATCAAGCGAAATGATGGAAACTGTGAAGCCGCTCGCCCGCATGCCGTGCATACGGTAATTGGCCATGGACGCCGGTCCCGGCAGTAACGTGCCGATGAAACAAAGCGACCCGATGGCGGCGGACAAGAGAAGAATGAAGAGTAGCGGCTGTTGTGGCGTGCTGGCCACCAGCGCGAAGGCCACGACCGTGCCAACGACCATGCCGAACATGTGCCACCGCGCCTTGGCGAGTGACTTGCCCCGCGACCCCTGCGCGATCATCCACACCGTCAGAGGGGCCCACTGCGGACTACCGAGTTCCCACCAGAGGGCGATGCCAAGGGCGATCAGGGACGCCAGCGTGGTGCGAAGGGCGTAGCCAAAATTCAGCAGAGACGGTGCGTAGAACCATTTCTGGCGCAGTATCCACTGTCCAAGTGGACCAGAGCCGAAAGGGCCGGAGAGTCGGGTCCGGGAGCAGAGCCTGTTAATGCTGGCCATGAAGGGGTGTTGTTCGGGAGTCGCCCCACCGCTCATAAGCACCATCTCTCAGGTTGTCCGATCACGACTTTCCTCGACCGATTACACCAGAATTCCTTCAACCATCTATTGCCAGATTGAATAAGTCACTTTCCCGCGCGTGAGGTATGCCATGCGCGGGAAACGCCTTCAGTCGTCGTAAGACAGAAGCGAATGAACCGGCACGTCGATCTTCTCGCGGCCACGCAGGGCTGTCAGTTCCATCATGACGGAAGCACCGACCACTTCGGCCCCGGCCTTGCGCAGAAGCGCGATGGAAGCCGCCAGCGTGCCGCCCGTCGCCAACATGTCATCCGTGACGACGACCCGCTGTCCCGGCCTGATGGAGCCAGCCTGCACATGCAGCGTATCGCTGCCATATTCGAGATCGTAGCTGTGGGAGATTGTCTCGCCCGGCAGCTTACCCGGCTTGCGCAGCATGACGATGCCGCAGCCCAGACGCGTGGCCAGCGGTGCCGCCGTCAGAAATCCGCGTGACTCGATGGCCGCGAGCAAGTCCGGCTGCCACGGACCGACCGCGCGCGCCATCCGCGCCGTGGCCAACTGCCATGCGTCCGCATTCCGCATCAGGGAGGAAATATCGTAAAAAAGAATGCCCGGCTTCGGGAAATCGGGAATGGAGTCGATATACTGCTTGAGGTCGATGTCGTTCATCATGCCAGGTCAGGAAGGAAGTGGATGGAAAGCATCGCCAGACGAAGAGCGTATCACCGCCAGACAAGCGGGGCGGACACTACCCCGCGAAGGAAAGCGTCGCAAGGCGGCGACAGGTCAGGCTGAAATCCGCTCTTTCATCGCAGTCGAAACGGCCTTCAGGAACCCGTCACGCCGAAATGGCTTCGGCAGAAGCTGCGCGTTCTTTGGTGCCGCAGCAGGACGTTGGCCATCCTGCGTGAAGTCGCCTGACATGCAGACCACTGCGAGTTCAGGCAATCTCTCGTGCAGAATCTGCGCCAACTGAAAACCGTCAAGTGGCCCCGGTAACTGCACGTCCGTGACCAGAAGATCATACACATGACCTTCCTCCTGCACGGCATCGAACGCAGCCTCTCCGTCTGCGGCTTCCGTCACACGATAACCAGCAAGGCCAAGGATGGTCGCCACGATATCGCGAATGGCGGGATCATCCTCGACCACCAGCGCCCGCAGGTCCGATTTCACAGGCTGCGTCACCACATCCCGAGTCACAGGAACATCCTGAACAACAGCGCGCGGAAGCCACAGCGTAACCTGCGTCCCTTTTCCCGGTGCGGAAGCGACCGTAACACGTCCGCCTGCCTGACGGCAGAAATCGACGACCATGGCCATGCCAAGACCTGTTCCGGCACCATCATCCTTGGTCGTAAAGAACGGCTCGAAAAGCTGCTGTAGAATTTCCGGCCCCATGCCACAGCCGGTGTCGGTCACATCCACCCGCACCCATGCCCCGGCTGGCAACGAGGTTGCTTCGGACGACACACGCAGGCTGCGCTCACCTTCGACAGGCAGCGAGAGCAGATCCACGCCCGTCGGGAACGACGTATTGGTGGCCCGTATGCTGACCTTGCCGCCACCCGGCATGGCGTCACGCGCATTGATGGCCAGATTGAGCAGGGCGCTTTCAAGCTGGGCCGGATTGACCTGCACCGGCCAGATTTCAGTAGCGCTGCCACATTCCACGGCAATGCGTGGCCCGATGACGCGGGCCAGAAGTCCGTTGGTCAGGGCGAAAATATCAGCAAGAGAGACCGTATCCGGAACCGGCTTGTCCCGACGGGCAAAGGAAAGAAGCTGTCCAGTGAGCGTTTCCGAACGACGTGCGGCATGAGAAGCGGCATCAATACAGTATTGTAGACGCTCGCTGTCGGACACCTGACGCGCTTCGCTCGCCAGTTCGAGATTCCCAAGAATGACGGTGAGCAGATTTTTGAAATCATGGGCAATACCCGCCGTCAGCTGCCCGACGGCCCGCAGCTTCTGCGCTTCGCCCAGAGCGCGCTCACTCCGCAGACGCATCGTGATGTCGTTGGCCGTCAGAACGAAGCCGCGTCGATCGGCGGCCACCAGAGCATCATCAGATGCGAAGAACAGTGTGCGGCAGAGTTCAAGATCGGCGTCATTGATCCCCTTGCATTCTACCATCACCGGCGGCGCAAGTTCTCCCCGGGCGAGCGCACGTTCCACATGCGTGAACGGCTCCAGCATGGGCTGACCATCCACCATAAGGACAGCGCTCAGATCGTTATAGGACAATCCCTGATGCAGAAATCCGTCATCCAGCCCGAGAATTGAACCGAGACGGTCATTCCAGTGGCGCAGCTGCCCGTCCGTGCCGAAAACGGCAACGCCGATGGTCAGGCTGTCCAGCACGGCGCGAAGCTGGAGCGCAAGATTGCGGCTTCGTGCCTCCGCTCGGGCGGCAGCCAGCGAAGTCCGGTCAAGCACCCAGCCCGCCGTGACCATGATCAGCACGCCGATGACAATGCCCAGCGCATCCAGCCGTTTCTGCCAGCTCGTATTGCGCAGCATGTCGGCGAGCCGCCCCTCGCGTCGGGCTGTATCGACGCTGTTAAGCGTAACAAGCGCGGAATCGATTCCAGCCAACGTAGTTTCGGTTTCGGGTCGCACAAGCGCTGTGTCCGGCGTCGTGCGCCACCCTGCGATCGTGTCCAGAGAAGCCCGTAACTGGTCGAGGCTCGCGGGCCTGATGCGGTTCAACCGCTCCTGCACAGCCTCAATGGTTGGCAGATCGACACGCAGGGCGTCGATACGGGCAAGCGTGTCGATGAAGCACTGTTTCTGAACCGGGTCGTGCGTTGCGAGCCATGCGAAACGACAGACCCGCGCCTCGCCCACCTCGCGATCAAGAGAACGGAGAATCTGGTCCGCGCCCGCGCTCTGCCGATCAAGCTGACCATGACGCGCCATCTCGTTGCCGAGCTGCATGGCAAGCGTGCCAAACGTGACGATCAGCAACGCCGCTCCAAGAAGCGCAAGGACATGGGCCCGTTTGGCGGGATGGCGAGCCATTTCTTTTTCCGTCCAGTGATGACGACGTAATTTATAACATCGTCATATCACGGAAAACGTCAAAGCTGTAACCAAAGAGAGACGCGCAAGAAGAGAGTGAAATCTTTTGCTTTATTTGCGCGCAGGGCGAAGCGGCAGACATATCACCATTGCAATCGCTCCCACGACCATGCCGACCGCCATCGGCAATGGTGTTGCGTCGCCAAGAACACCCTTTGAAGAAAGCGAGCCAATCAGCACACCAGCCACGGCGCCGAAAATATACTGCATCGTGCCTGTCAGAGCAGAAGCCGTGCCCGCCATATGCGCATGGTCCGCCAGCGCGCCCATCGTCGCATTCGGATAGATCACACCGGTCGGACTGAGTGTGATGAGCATCGTGAGAATGACCACCCCGATACTGGCGGACAAACCGGTCGTCACGGGCGGATGCACGCCCAGCCAGAGCGAAACAGCCAGAAGGGCAAGGCTACCGAAGGTGGAAACCGCAACCGCCACAGTAAGAATTCTGGCGGGGTCAAAGCGGCTGACCAGCGCTCCATTGACCTGTGAAGCCCCGATCATGAAAACGGCGAACAACCCGAACAGCATGGAAAAATGGAAGGGCGTGAACCCGAAGCCATTGATGAAGATGGGAGAGGCCGCTGTCAGGTAACTGAAGGACAGGAAGGTCGAAAAGCTGGAAATCAGGGCATGGGACACAAAGCCCCGATGCCGCAGCAGCGTGAAATACCGGGTGATGAGTGTAATGCCTGACACACGCTGACGCTTGTCCGCCTCCAGCGTTTCCGGCAGCACCCGCGCCACCAGAATGACAGAGATCAGCCCGTAGACCGCCGATGCCCAGAAGATCACGCGCCACGACACGAACGTCACGACAATGCCGCCGAGCATGGGAGCAAGGATGGGCACCACCCCCATGACCATCACCAGCCGCGACATCATTTTCGCGCCTTCGCGCTGATCCGGCACAAGATCGCGCACGCAGGCCGTGGGAATCACCAGACTGGCCGATGCGCCCACAGAGGCGACGAAACGGGCGACACTGAAGGTAAGGATGTCCGGAGCTGCGGCGCAGATTGCGGAGCTGATCGCAAAAATCGCATTGCCGGCAATGAGCGGGCCACGACGTCCGAAGCGGTCGGACAGCGGTCCTATAGTCAACTGACCAATGGCCAGTCCGACGAACCAGATGGAAAGCGTCATCTGCACCGAGGAAAGACTCGTGTGCAGGCTTCTCACCATCGCCGGGAAGGCTGGCAGATAGATGTCCGTGGAAATAGGACCGACGGCTGTCAGAAAACCGAGCAGAACGGGCAGCCAGCCCGGCACACTCCGTGGCGCATCGTAGTTCCTGTCAGCTTTACGCTGAGGAAACTGGAAACTGGATGCCATGGGGGCTCCCAATTGGTGGTGAGGGGCGTGGAGGAGAAGAGAAGCTCATAAATATGAGGATTTTATCGACAAAAACATTTCTTCGTCGGGAATGGCAGCCATCGACAGGCAGAAAGGGCTGATCGAAACAAAGGCTTCATTCAACCGTCACACGACGCAGCAGCCGGTATCCCAACCATGCAGAGGCGACAAACAGGATGATGGCGACAACAGTGCGCCATGGGCCGCCAAACTGAACACCGGAGCCGAGCGTCACGAAGATGACGGTCTGCGGGAGGCTTCCGATCAGGGTCGCCGCCATAAAAGGTAGGAACGCCACCCCGGCCACGCCGGAGAACAGGTTCAGCAACAGAGAGGACCCGACAGGCAGCAGCCGTAGCATGACAATCGTCTCGAACGGATGACGTTTTAACATAGTCGAGACTCGACCGAGATGACGAATCAGAAAGCCGGGGTCCTCAGCCCGTCGGGCCAGCATGCGTTCACCCCATTCGCGGCCACCCCATCGGGCCCATGAAAAACACCCCACGGCGCCGATGACGGTGCAGAGTGATGCCAGCGCCGTGCCTTCCAACAGCCCGTAGGCAAGGCCGGCGATGAAACACGGAACCTGACGGGGGAGGCCGAAAAGACACCACAGCGACGCGGCGAACACGAACCAGCCACGGCCCGCCGCCCCCTGCCGCAACAGCGCCGTATCACTGAGAATCGTATGGAAGAAGGGCACCTTGCGAAGCGCCACCGCCCCCGCCACGAGAATGACCAGCATCACCACCGGACGAAGGAGAGAACCTCCCGCCGAACCCTCGTCCGCGGGAGCAGCGTTTCGGCTACCCATTCCCATTCTGCTCCGCGACGGACGTTGCATTGAACCCGCGCGGTAACACCTCCTTGCTCACGGTTGCAAGAGCGCGGTAAACGGACGGGCATGTCCGACACACGCTCCTCCTTTCCGCCCCAGACGAACGACATGACGGTCGTCGACGGCATGACCATGCGCAACCGTCGCCACGTCTCGAACTGGCTTCTGAGTATCTGCGTCATGCTGCTCGGCATGATCGCCCTCGGCGGCGCGACGCGCCTCACCGGTTCGGGTCTGTCGATCATGGACTGGCGGCCGGTGACAGGCATCCTGCCACCCTTGAGCCATGCGGAATGGGAGCGTCAGTTCGCGCTGTATCAGGGCATCCCACAATACAAGATCCTGCATGAAGGTTTCGGCCTTGCCGGTTTCCAGAAGATCTTCTGGCTGGAGTGGACCCACCGCTTCTGGGGCCGGATCATGGGTATCAATCTGCTCGGCGGCATCATCTATTTCGCCGTAAAGCGGGTGCTGACACGGGGCCTCATCCTGCGACTGGTCGTGTTTTTCGTCCTTGGCGGCCTTCAGGGCGCCATCGGCTGGTTCATGGTGGCCTCCGGCTTCCGCCCTGACAGCACCGCGGTGGAGCCAGTGCGGCTGGTGCTGCATCTTGGCATGGCGCTTCTGCTCTATGTCGCCATTCTCTGGACCGCACTCTCCGTGCGCTTTCCCCTCCCCGAGCCACAGCCTGACCTTCCCGGCGCGCGCCGCACGAGAAACACGCTGCATGTAGCTCTGATGCTGATCGGCCTGACCATCGTTGCCGGTGGCTTCACGGCAGGCACACATGCCGGTTTCGCCTACAACACCTTCCCCCTCATGGAAGGTCACCTGATTCCGGAAGGCTACGCGAAGCTGAGTCCGTTCTGGCACAACTGGGTCGCCAACATTCCGGCCGTGCAGTTCGACCATCGTCTGCTGGCCACTGTGACAGCGCTGATGATCGGCCTGACCGTTCTGTTTGGCATGAAGTCCCGTCTGACCACCCGTGCCCATGCTGCCGTCGCACTGCTCGGATGGGCCGTGCTGGTCCAGTATGCGCTGGGCGTCACCACACTCCTGCTGGTCGTGCCCGTCTGGGCGGGAACTGTACACCAGACATTTGCCGCCATCCTGCTGGGTGTCGGGGTGTTCGCCATGCACGCCCTGCGTGGCGCAAAACGCGGGCGTCACTAAACACCACGGAATGCCGGGGAAGAGGGGAGTGGCCTGAAATGCAGTCCTCTTCTTCTTCCGGCCCCACTGGGCCACGTCTCATCCAGTCCGTCGAACGTGCTACGGCCATACTGGAAATCATTGCCCGCCAAGGGGGCGCGGCTTCACTGAAGCAGATCGCCGCCCTTGCCGGAATCGGTAAAACCACCGCCCACAATCTGCTCCAGACCCTCGATCATCTCGGCTACGTCCGGCGTCGATCGGGCGACACACGCTATTATCTTGGCAGCAGTATCCTGAACCTTGCCCGTATCGCCGGGAACGACAGCGCCACGCGCGCAAAGTTGCGTCCGACGATGGAGGCCATTGCGCGCAGAACCGGACATACTGCGTGGCTCGCTGTCCCGGCGGGCGATGAAGTCGCTTATCTCGACATTGTCGACTTCAGACACCCTGAAGCGACCAGCGCACCCGCTCCTTTTCGGGAAAAACTGGAAGGATCGGCCGTTGGGCTCATCTTCCTTGCCTTCATTCCCGGCATGGCCAAACGTCTTGCGGCCACGGCGGCCGACATGCCCGATCATGCCACACGGGAGCGGATCGAAGAGACCCGCGCCAAGGGCTATGCTCTCGATCTCGAAAATTATCATCCGGGCATCAATGGGGTGGCCATACCCTGGCGCGAAAACGGCGATGTTCACGCCAGTCTCTGCGTCACCGGCCCGGCAGCCGAACTCCCTCGCGGGAAACTCATCCGCCTCGCCTGGATGATGATGGAAATGCCGACACCTTCTGTTCAATAATGTTGAACAAAGCGGCATTTCACGATCCGCCCCCTTTCCTCCAGAGCCAGTCCCGTTAGCGTGCGTGTTTCTTCCCGCAACAACAGGATCTGACAACAGGATGAAACTCGCGACTGCTTCCGCCATGATCGACGCCGCTCTGGCCGAGGCCACAAGACTGAATGCTTCCGTCTGCATAACGGTTGTCGATGCGGCGGCGTGGCCTGTCGCCTTCATCCGGATGGATGGCGCACCCCTCGGCGTGATTGACGTCAGCAGCAAAAAGGCTAAAACCGCCGTCCTCTTTCAGATGGACACGGAAGCTTTTGCAAAAATTGCCCACCCCGATGGCGCTGCCTACTCGCTGGAAAACACCAATGGTGGCCTCACCAGCTTCGGTGGAGGTCTCCTCCTGAAAACTTCTGACGGCGCCATTGCAGGCGCAATTGGTGTGTCCGGCGCGACGACCGAGGAAGACATCGCCATCGCCCGCACCGCAGCACGCCTTCTTTCCACCTGATCTCCATCCCGGACCTTCTCATGACCACAGATACCGCGCCCGCCGGCCTCTCGACCGCTCTCGTTCCACCGCCCCACGGAACGGCTGCCGCTTTCGCCGTCCTTACATTCGGCACATTCGTGGTGGGAACGGGTGAGTTCGCCATCATGGGCATGCTGCCCGAGTTTGCCTCTTCGCTGAAACTTACAACGGCGGACGCCGGATATGCCATTACCGCCTATGCGCTTGGTGTGGTGGTCGGCGCGCCGCTCATTACCATTCTTGGCGCGCGTCTCTCCCGACGTGAACTTCTGCTCTCGCTCTACATCCTGTTCTGCTTCGGCAATATTCTCAGCGTCGCCATGCCGACAGCGGGACTCATTGAGATCGCCCGTTTCATCACCGGTCTGCCGCATGGCGCCCTTTTCGGCATCTCGGCGCTTGTGGCTGCCACGATGGTGGACCGCTCCCGGCGCGGCTGGGCGGTCGGCCGCGTTCTCTCCGGTATCGCCATAGCCACGCTGGTCGGCGCGCCTCTGTCGACCTTCGCCGCCAACCATTTCGGCTGGCGCGTGTCCTATCTGATCATCGGGTTGTGCGGCCTGCTCCTGTTCGCTGGCGTGTGGCGTTACATTCCCGCCGACTCTCCCAATCGCGCCAACTCGCCGCTCCGGGAAGTGACTGCCCTCTTCAACGCACAGGTCATTCTGACATTGACCACTGCCGCCATTGGCTTCGGCGGCATGTTCATGATCTACACGTATCTGACCAGCGTTCTGCAAAACGTCACGCATGTTCCTGAATGGGAGATCATGGCGTTCATGATTGTCTGGGGTGCGGGCATGCTGGCTGGCGCAAATGCAGGGGCGTGGCTCGTTGACCGCAACCTCTCCCTCGCCGCGATCATCGCCCTCGCTGGCAGTGCGGTGGTCATGCTCGCTTTCTCGTCCGTGCTTCACAGCGTTCCAGCGCTTTTCGTAATCGTTTTCCTGATCCCCACCTTCGTCAATGCACTTGGTCCGGCGCTTCAGACCCGTCTGATGGATTTTGCGGGAGATGCGCAGACGCTTGCGGCCTCTCTCAACCATTCCGCCTTCAATGTCGCGAACGCGGCGGGCGCTTCAGTTGGCAGCATCCTGCTTGCCAACAACTACGGCTACGGATCGCTCGGCATCGGCGCGGCCCTGCTCTCGGCCGGTGGCCTGCTGGTCTATCTGTTTGCACTGTTTCTGCTGAAACGCTCCCCCGTTACGGAATAAGGGCGCGTTTCACGATCGTCCCATTCCGGGAACGCTCTGTTTCATATCAGTTGCTTCCATGAACGTAGCAGCCTCATGCAACGTTCAGACATCGGCGAATGCCTCCTTATCAAACAGGGAGGCATTCAACTGAACCCCGCAAGGAACTGATGTCATGACCAAACCATATGTACGTCTCAACAAGGATGAAGCTGCCGTCCTGCTGATCGATCATCAGACAGGCCTTCTTTCACTCGTACGCGATATCGATCCCGACAAGTTCAAGAACAATGTGCTCGCGCTGGGCGATCTCGCCAAATATTTCAACCTACCCACAATCCTGACGACCAGTTTCGAACAGGGCCCCAATGGGCCGATCGTTCCCGAACTGAAAAAGCTTTTTGCCGCCGCCCCCTTTATCGCCCGGCCGGGACAGATCAACGCGTGGGACAACGAGGATTTCGTCAAAGCCGTCAAAGCCACGGGCAGGAAACAACTGATCGTGGCAGGCGTAGTGACCGAAGTCTGCGTATGCTTTCCGGCTCTTTCCGCTCTTGCTGAAGATTTTGACGTATTCGTCGTCACGGACGCCTCCGGCACATTCAACGAAATGACCCGAAACGCCGCGTGGCAGCGTATGGTCGCTGCGGGCGCACAACTCATGACATGGTTCGGCGTTGCGTGCGAACTGCATCGTGACTGGCGCAATGACATCGAGGGGCTCGGGGAACTGTTTTCCCAGCATATTCCCGATTATCACAACCTGATCACGAGCTACACTCAGAACCAGCCAGCATCCTGAACTTCAGCATCAAACGGCAAGAATATGCGCAGCATCCTGACGTTGGGCAGCACATTCAGTGACTAGAAAATCAATCAATGTTCGAACTGCGGAAGAAAGTCCGCGTCTCGATGGAAAAACCGCGTGGATGATACCCGCGCGGGGCCGCCATTCAGGGAGCACCTGAATCAGATTCCCTTCCCTGACATCGCGCCACACCATCATTGTTGGCAACTGCACGACGCCCACGCCCACCAGCGTCGCTTCGCGCAGAACATCCATATTATCAGTGGCCAGACGGGGTTCGTGAAAAATCGTCGCCGTCTCGCCTTCTTCCCCTTCCAGAACCCAGGAATGGCTGGCTGGTCCGGTTCGGAAATCAAGGCTTGGCAGCCCGTTCAGATCGACGGGAGAAGCAAGCGGCGCAGACACAAGGGACGGTGCCGCAACAAGGCATTGCGTGCTGGTGTCCAGAACCCGCATGACCAGATCTTCTGGCTCCAGAGGTGGAAAACGCACACGAATGGCGAGATCAAACCCTTCTTCCAACACATCGACACGCCGGTTGGTACTTTCGAGGTTCAAGGTTACGGCCGGAAAGCGCATGATGAACTTCGCCAGCAAGGCGCCGAACTGGAAGTTCAGTAATGCAATGGGACAACTGAGCCGGATGACACCGCACGGTTCGGCATGCAGCCGGGTGACGGCCTGTTCCGCAGCCTCAGCATCTTCCAGAACAGCCACGCACCGTTCATAAAAGCCGCGCCCGACTTCGGTTACGGAGAAATGGCGTGATGAGCGCTGGATCAGCAATGTGTCCAGTCGATCTTCCAGCAACCGCACCCTGCGGCTGAGCAGGGACTTCTGGAGGCCGGTCTCGCGCGCTGCCGCCGCAAAGCCTCCATAACGGACGACCTGCACGAAATAATAGAGATCGTTGAGATCCTTCATCGTCTCATCAGTAGAACGGTCTGTTCGATTTTACAATCTTCATGGAACGCACGCCGTCCCCCATGTTTCCTTCATACGAAACAACGTTCTTCCAACAGAGGGAACAAGACAATGCACAAGAAAATTCTTGGCCATTACGGCAATGATCGGGGACACTGGGTTGGGGACGGCTTTCCCGTGCGCTCCCTGTTTTCCTACAACAGCTTCGGCGAACATCTGAGTCCGTTCCTGCTGCTGGATTATGCAGGACCACACGCGTTCGGCCCCACCACGGCAAGGCGCGGTGTGGGCGCCCATCCTCACAAAGGCTTCGAAACCGTCACGATCGTTTACGACGGTGAAGTCGAGCATCGCGACTCTTCCGGTGGCGGAGGCGTCATCGGTCCGGGGGACGTGCAGTGGATGACGGCGGGCAATGGCATCCAGCACGAGGAGTTTCACTCGGCCTCCTACGCGCAGTCCGGTGGTGCGTTCCGCATGGTCCAATTGTGGGTCAATCTGCCAGCAAAGGACAAGAACACACCAGCAGCCTATCAGACCCTGCTGGCGGCAGATATTCCCACTGTTCCGCTGCCCAATGGAGCAGGCCATCTGCGTGTCATCGCCGGGGAGTATGAGGAACAAAAGGGCCCGGCACGGATCTTCTCGCCATTGAATGTCTGGGACGGGGTGCTGCATGCGGGCGCTCAGATCACACTGACGCTGCCGGAGGGACACAACACCGCTATCGTCTCGCTGGAAGGACGGCTGATTGTGAATGGCGCGCAGGAACTCGGAAGTGCGCAGTTCGCTCTACTGGGAAGGGAAGGAACGACCGTTACGTTGCAGGCAGGAGAAGAAAGCAGCTTCCTCATCCTGACTGGCGAACCGCTGAACGAACCGATCGCTGGCTATGGGCCTTTCGTGATGAACACGCAGGAAGAAATCCATCAGGCCATCGAAGATTTCAACAGTGGCCGTTTCGGTCGTATCCGAGCCTGATTCCTCTTGTTCAGAAATGACAGGATAAACGCGCGAAAAGGAAGAAACAGCATGATCGACATGATGATCGAACAGCGTCGACGCAGTCTGGGAGGTGGGCTGGAAGTGGGGCGCGTTCTTCCTTTCGCGCGCAGGCGGATGGTTGGGCCGTTTATTTTCTTCGACCATCTCGGACCGCTCGATCTCTCACCCGGCGTGAGCCAGAGTGTGGATGTCCGCCCGCATCCACACATCGGACTTTCGACGATCACCTATCTCTTTTCCGGCGAGATCATGCACCGGGACAGTCTGGGTTATGAGCAGGCCATCCGTCCGCAGGAGGTCAACTGGATGACTGCCGGAAGCGGGATCACACACAGCGAACGCTTCGAAAAGGCGCGTGCGGTTGGCGACCATCTGCACGGTATCCAAGCCTGGGTCGCTCTGCCGAAAGAAGCCGAAGAAACCGCGCCGTCCTTTTCTCACCATGAAGGAAATGATCTTCCACAATGGGATGCGGACGGCGTGTGTGGGCAGTTGATTGCCGGGAGCGCCTACGGACTACAGGCCGCAGCGCGCATCCACTCCCCGTTATTCTACGCTCACCTTGAACTTGAGACTGGTGCCCGCGCGGAAATTCCAACCCAACATGCGGAACGCGCCCTCTATATTGCCAAAGGCGCCATCAAGATTGGCGGCGAACGCTACGAAGCCGGACGCATGCTGGTTCTTGGCGCAGACGCCTCATCCTTTCAGGCTCTGCAACCAACAACCGCCATGGTGCTGGGCGGCGACCCCGTTGGCGAGCGTTTTCTCTTTTGGAACTTTGTCAGTTCTTCAAAGGATCGTCTCACTCAGGCAGCCGAGGATTGGGAAGCTGGCCGCATGAAACTGCCGGATGCAGACCATGACGAGTTTATTCCACTACCGCACAGCGATGTAGCTCCGCCAGCTATGTCTTGAGAGAAAAAAACAGCCAACCAGAGATGGGGCAGATCGCCCCACTCTCTCACAATTTCGATGCGTTCCCGGCTTTGCTCGTCACACTGGAATGCACTTCCGGAGCCTCCTCCTGTTCCAGCCAGCCGCCGTGGAAGCCGGCCCGCACCAAGCCCATGCGGATATAGGGATTACGCTTCATCACGTTCCACACGAAACCGCTGCGCCAGTTTTCGATCATCAGAAGGATCGGACCCTGATCGATTCCGAGATATTCGCTGTCCACCCAGAAGGTTTTTCCATTATCGAACGTCGGATTGAAGGCATCCACAAAGCCGTATTTTCCATAAATCCGGTCGCCATAACGCCCTCTGAAATCGTGTAACGCAGGCACGACAATTTCCGGAGCAAAGGCGATGGAACCAAGCGCCGCCGTGGGAGCGATCGTGCCATCGTCCTGCACATAGTCACGGCCGGTTCCACGCGCGGAGTAGGATAGGAAGTGACGAGCTTCACCATCTACTTGCTTTGTCACCTCTCCCGGTCCGTCAGAAGCAGTCAGCCCCCAGATAGTGGCGCTGTAATCCTTCCATTTGCCGGGATTGGCAGTCGCATAAGCCTGCTGCGCGTAGGCGGCACGTCGACTGTTCTCGAAGTAATCGATGTTCTTGCCGCTGGCCCAGTCATCCTGAATCCCGCGAAAATCGATCCATGCGTGGGTATATTGATGACCGAACAGCGGTGCGAAGTTGAGGAAGGTCTGGCCATAATAGCTGCCCCACCGCTTGTCGTTCGTGGCGAGCCAAGCCTGCCATGAAACCGGCTTCAACGCATGATCTGGTGCGCCAAGCCCCAGAATGTAGGCCATCATGCCTTCGCTGTAGCCCTCCCAATAGTTCGAAATGAACTGATGTTCCGGCCCCCATCCCATGCTGAGGCGATTATCGGGACGTGTCATCCACTGCCAGTCAACAGACCGATAAAGCTGAAGTGCCAGACTGCGGATTTCCTTTTCGGCATCCGTATCCCGATCATAAAAGCTGTCAGCAAACATGATACCCTGCATGAGCAATGCCGTATCGATGCTGGACAGTTCAATATCGGGATTAAGACGCAGTCCGGTCTTTTCGTTCAGGAAATGATAGAAAAATCCGTGATACCCAGCGGCGTTGGTTGGGCTGTCATTCTGCGGCAGATTGCTGAGATAACGCAGGGTCACAAGCGTACGCTCCACCGCCTGGTCCCGCGTGATGTAATGGCGCTCAACGCCGATCCCGTAAGCCGTCAGCCCAAACCCGATCGATGCCACGCTGCTGAATGTCTGCGGCGAAGGATAGCGATCCGGCACAAGTCCCGTGTGGGGATCGGCCGCCTGCCAGAACCAGTCGAAGGTGCGGCGCTCAAGATCATTGACGAGCGCCTGATCGGAACGATTGATGCTGTCATAGGATTTCGGGGCTGGAGCCTGACGGGCGGCGGCAGGCTCTTCCAGAAGTGCCGGGGCAAGCCCCGTAATCAACGCGACCAAGCTCCATCGCCGTAGCGAGACATTCCGTGACATTCAACTTCCCTGCCGCAAAAGTGAAGCCCGCTCGAATTTCGGGCTGATGGAATTCAGAGTGACAGCATTTCGGCGCAGCGCAGGCCCCGAAAATCAGCGTTCAGGGATCGCCTGTCGATGAAACACAAAAGTTTCTCATATACGACGTATTATTGCTGCCTCTCATCCACGCGCGGCAACTGGCGCTCCCGTGAGATCGACGATCCAGTGAGCAAGGGCTTCGCCCAGCAACTGATACCCACGATCTCCCAGATGCAGGCCGTCCGGCGAAAGCTCGTCGCGCGTCATATCGTATTCCGCGCACCATGATTTCATCCGCGTGTAACGATCAAAGAACGGGATACCGAGTTCGATTGCCAGCGCTGGCACGGCGTCGCGGAAAGCGGCGAAGCGGGAATGTTCTTCCATCATCTTGGCCCATTGCGGCCCCATCATGCCAAGATCGCAGCCAGTCCGGCGCAACGTTTGCAGATCATCGCGTGTCTGATCGATGAAAGCCGAGACCGGGATATCCTGCCACACATCATTGGTGCCACCCTGCCAGATGACGAGATCAGCGCGATCCTCCAGCACCTGCGGCAGGCGTTCATGCATTTCCTTCGCCCCATTGCCGCCGATGCCGCGATTGATGACCGTCACACCCTTCGGCATATAATACTGCAACGTCTGCTCGACGACGGGACACAGGCCCTTCTCCGGCGCGCTGGCGCCAATCCCTTCGCAGGTGGAAGAGCCAAACAGACAAATCCGCACAGGCTCTCCCTCACGGAGCATGCGCGTAAGACGTGGAAAATTGCTCATCCTGTCACTCCTGTAATCGTGCGGAGAAAACGCCCACGGACGTCGACCGCAATGCCAAATGTCCGTGTCAGCGTGCGCTTTTCAGGAAGCCGCGCCCTGAGCGGTCTTGTCCGGTGCAGCTTTCGGGCTACGGGCCAGATTGCGTTTGCGCTCATACACGACAGTGACGCGGTAGAGTATCCACAGTCCTGCAAGGTTGATGATCGCCTGGAGGAACCATCCTTCACCGAACGTCGTGAAGATCAGGCGACCGATCAGGTCGAGCACTGTTCCCACCGTGAAGACCTCCAGCGAGTGACGTCCACAAAGGGCAAGCGCCTGTCCGAAGCGCGTCTCGGAAAATGTCCGCGCCAGAGTGGAAGACTGGACGAGGTAGAAGATTGAAAGCACGTCGAGCAGCCGCAACGGGGCGAGCGTGCTTTTGCTCGGAGACGTCAGATCGAACGGCCGGAAAGCGGGTAGTCCCCACTGCCCCCACGGAAATGCCTCGAAAAGCGAGAAAAACAGATAACAGCAGCAACCGATTTTCAGCCATGGAAAGGACGGCAGGTTGCCGCCCCGCTTCTCCGCCTCGATCGCTCCACAGGCGCCCAGCATGAACAGGAACTGCCATGCGAGCGGATCGAAATACCAGCCGTCCGGATCAAGCCAGTTGGGAAAATTCACTGTGGGATCAAGATTGATCAGCAGCCACAGAGCCGCACTCAGGCCGAGAGCAACGAAACGGTTCACCCTGATCAGCACATACATCAGCGGGAATACGCCGAGCAGCACCATGTAGAGCGGCAGGATGTTCAGGTTCGATGGCAGGGCGTCGAGCAGAAAGACGCGCCAGAAATTTTCCAGTCCGTGCGCCAGTTCCGGTTCCAGAAAATCGACTGGAACGGGGGTGAAGTTACGCCATGTCCGGATGATGACAACAGACGAGATCAACATCAATGTCTGGGCCACATAAAGCTTGCCGCAGCGGGCAGCGATACGACGCAGCGTCTCGCCAGTGCCGTATTTCGAAAAGCCGCGTCCATAGGCCAGCCAAGAGGCATAACCCGCCAGAAGCACAAAGATCTCGGCGGCGTCTGCAAACCCAAGGTTCCGTATCGTCAGCCGGTTGAGCAAGTCCTGCGGCATATGATCGACGAACATCATCAACAGCGCGATGCCTCTGAGGGCATCGACACGATGATCGCGCGCTCTTCTGGTCGGTGCCGCCTTTGCTGCCTGCGCGGAAGTTGTCTGTCCGCTTCCTGTCATGGAGCCTGCAGCAGACCTGCCCTCCGCTTTGGGATCGGTTGACATCGCAGAAGAAAGGGTGACCGTCATGTCTTATCCCGAAATAAGGCGGCATGAGGAATTGCTGCGGTGGGCATATGCCACATATCACTCCTAAAGACAGCCCGATGAAGGCCAGAAAAGAAACGTTACGTAGACTTAAAACTTTGGCAAAACGTTGCTTTCCGGAAACACAAGCGGTTCCTGCCTACTGGCCGTGAAGGAAATTTGACGCCATATACACACCGCACCAGAGAAAAAAGGCGGCGTCATGGCGGAGCACCCCGACCCCACCCGCGAGGGTATCGAACAGATTGTTGGCAACACGATCAATCCGGCGACAGGAGAGTCAGTCCTGCGTCAGGGACAGATTGAATCCTGTCTCGTGGAAAACGGACGCATTCGCCTGACGTTTGCCGTGCCCGCAGGTCAGGCGGCCGAGATGGAGAAGTGCGTTCCTGTCATCGAAACCGCCCTCAGCCGCGCTTTTCCGGGGTTACAGCCCAGCGTCATGCTCACAGCCCATCGCGCGCAGCCTGCTGCTTCCCCACCGGGAAGCAGTGGCCATCGCCCTCTTGGCGGCGTCGGTCGCAAGGAAACGTCCGGGCCACTCCTACCCCACGTGAAGGCCGTGATTGCCGTCGCCTCCGGCAAGGGTGGTGTGGGCAAATCCACCACTGCCGTAAACCTTGCAGCAGGGCTGGCGCAGGAAGGTCTCTCGGTCGGCCTGATGGATGCGGACATTCACGGCCCTTCCCTGCCCCGGATGCTCGGCACAAAAGGCAAGCCTGAAGTCCGGGACGGCAGATTGATCCCTGTCGAGGCATGGGGTCTCCGCGCGATGTCGCTGGGGATGCTAGTCGATGAGACGCAGGCGATGATCTGGCGCGGCCCCATGGTCATGGGCGCGATCACACAGCTGCTGGGCGATGTCGAATGGGGCACGCTCGACGTCATGGTGATCGACATGCCACCCGGCACCGGTGACGCACAACTGACTCTCGCTCAGAAAGCCGTGTTGAACGGAGCGATCATTGTCTCCACCCCGCAGGACATTGCGCTGCTGGACGCGCGCCGCGGTGTTGCGATGTTCCAGAAGACCAATGTGCCGGTGCTCGGGCTGGTCGAGAACATGTCCTATTTCTGCTGTCCAAACTGCAACCATCGCACCGACCTTTTCGGGCATGGGGGCGCACGGGATGAAGCCGCGCGGCTGGGCGTGCCGTTCCTCGGTGAAATTCCGCTGCTTGCAGACATCCGGCTCAGTGCGGACGATGGCACACCTATCGTCGTCAGCGCACCTGACAGTGAAGCTGGCCGTGCCTATCGCAGTCTGGCAGCGAATGTTGCCAGCGTGATACGAAAATTACCGGCCAGAGCGTAAGTCGGTCAGCCTGACCGGGCTCCTTTTTTCAGGAATTCCACTGCTCTTCTGAGAGGAGCAGTGATCTTCCAAGACGTCGATGCCTTCACTGTCTCGAAGGCTTTTTTATAGACTTGCGCCTGATTTCTATACTGCTCTTCTTTTTCACTGCCAAAAAATGAAAAACCGTCTTTTTTTACAGCTTCTATAGTCGAGCCTGCACAGATGACTCTCTGTGTATCCGCCGACAATTGCGTGCAGATATCACTTTTCAGCCAATCACCGACATTCGCGTCAAGCAGATCGGCAATTTTCTTGTTGGCGAATTCTTTCCGCGTCTCTTCCGGCAGTCCGTGGCTCCATATCTGAAGAAACCAGACCAGACTGTGGATGGGATGCATATGCGGCCCCACCTCTGCATGTCGGATATCACACCACTGCTCGAAAAGAGATTTGTTCCCTTCCATTGTCGCGTTGAAATAATGCGACGGGTATCCATGTTCCGGTTGCAGAAACGGATAATCAATTCTTGCCACGCCACCCGGCTTCAGAACACGACAGATTTCAGCGGCAACTTCCCAAGGACGCCGCGTATGTTCCAGTGTCGCGCCACAAATCACGTAATCAAACTGATTGTCGGCAAAGGGCAGATCTTCACCGACACAGATGACATCCGTGCTCAGAGCGTTGAAGATATCGACATTCACCACATGCTCATTAACGTGGCTACGCAAACCTGCGCCCACATCAAGAAACATCCAATCCGGATGATCTTTCTGAATGTCGCTGATGAATGTCCCGTAATCATGGGCGGAAATGGGAGGAAAGTCCGGAATATGGAATTCCTTCTTTATTTCCGGCGTAATGAAATTGGCAGGCTCTCCCCACTGACGGGGTGAAACAGGCTGTTGCCTGAACAGGACTTTTCGCAGTTTCTTTTCACGGATTTCAGCGATCGTCTGCTGATTGGCGGCCTGCATACGGCCTTCCTGACGCCCAAACTGGGCGTAATGATCCGATGCAGTCATGCCACAGGCGGCTATATCGGGATTGGCCTGCCAGTAAGAGAGATCGTCCTGCGCATCATTAAACACAGGCACTCGGGACACCGCTATCTCTACAGACACATCTCTCTCCTCCCGCTCGGCCATCCACCGACGGGCACTCCATGATTAACCATGCTTTCAGCTAAAGCATCCAACCCACCACGAATCCTGCGGATGAGGAGCATTTCCCCTCATCACCTCACTCTCTGGTTGGGTTCAATTGGCTGGACCGCCTGCTTTCAGCGTAACGGCGTTAAGTTGCTGGTGCAAGGCCAGCCCCTTGGCCAGCGTGGCGGAATCCTGAGGGGGTAGAGCGATGCCAACAGGGCCATAAGCCGGGTGCTGGAAAGCCAGAATCGACCCCTGCGAGTCCGGGTCCAGTTGCAGCGCCCAGTTGGTGCGCCGCACAGGATTGACCGACACCCCTTCAATCGGCGGTGGTTCTGTTCCGCGCATTGCCTGACGGGCCGCCCCGAGAGCCGTGATAAGACCCGCCAGTTCCGCAGCCGTCAGATCGATGGCGATTTTCTTGCGCCCGGAAGTAATTTCGAGGTGGGCATGCTGCCGATCTTCAGAGGGAGCAATGTGGATATGAGGAGCTTTCACTCTCTCGACAGAAAGCGCCACGTCCGGATTTGGTGTTTTCTTGGTCATGTTTCCCACGCGTGTTCGCTGGTCCGGGCATCAGACCTGATTCGGAATTCCGCTGGATTATAGCGCAGGAAAGAAAGCAGGAGAAATCATCTCTGCGCGCGGCGCGATCAGACTGTGCGCCTCAGAACCTCACCGCCCCAGATCCACCATGCATCACCCTGCTGCCGGAGTTGATCTGCCGCCTGCTCCGCATCGGCAGCGGAATCAAACAGCCCGAAGCAGGTCGCTCCCGATCCGCTCATACGGCTGAGACGGCAGCCCGGCAGATCGGCAATGGCGTCAAGCACCCGACTGATCGTGGGACAGAGAGTGCGGGCCGGTGGCTCAAGATCATTGGTCATCAGGGCCAGATCGTCCGTCATGGCGGGAACTGTGGGCCAGCCCATCGGCAGCAAAGCCTCGGACGAGAAGGCCGCATTCCGCGCCTTGAAAATAGCGGGGGTGGAAACGGCTTCTCCACAGTTCACCAGAACCATGCCACAGGCTGGCAATTCCGGCGCCGGGTCGAGTTGCTCTCCAATACCCCGCATCCGGGTGGGTTGCTGGACAAGACAGACGGGAACATCGGCGCCAAGTCGCTCTGCTATCTCCAGCATACGCGCCATAGGCGTCTGGAGATCCCACGCGCGATCCAAGAGACGGAGTGTTGCAGCCGCATCCGCCGAGCCGCCTCCAATGCCGGAAGCAACTGGCAGGTTTTTCTCCAGCACGATCTTTCCGGTCAGCGGCGCGTCCGTTCCTTCCGCCAGCAGACGGGCAGCCCGCATGACGAGATTATCGTCCGTCGCTTCCCCAGCCAGCTTCCTGCCAAATGGCCCGGTGATCTCCAGCGTCAGCGAAGAGCCGGACGGCACGTAGGTCAGCCGATCCCCTGCCCCCGCGAAAACAACGAGACTATCGAGAAGATGATAGCCATCGGGGCGCTTGCCGGTGACGTGGAGATAAAGATTGATCTTTGCATGCGCGATTTCGGTGAGGCTCACGTTGTCTGTCCGCTTCTATTGTCGCTGCGTTCCATGCTTCTAACGCAGCTTTGCGCCGGGAGCGAGGCACGGGGCGATTGTCACGTCCCAAAACAAAAACCCGCGCATTGAATGATCTCGCTCTTGCCTTTCATGAAGATACGATGTCGAAATAAAATCCCGAGCCAATAACCGCCATAGCTGTGGTGTCGGGATTTTTTCTCCGTTCTCATAGGCCCTTCTCTTATGACCGCCCGCAAGGAACCCGACAGCAAAGCCATTTTCATCATGCTCATCCTCTGCGCGCTCTGGGGGTCTCAGCAGGTTCTCATCAAGATTATCGCCGATCTCATGACACCCATCATGCAGATGACGATCCGATGCACGCTGGGAGCCATGCTGGTAGGCACCATGATTCTCTGGCAGCGCAAAGGGCGCGAACTGCTGCGGGTGCCGCGCTGGCCCGCGCTGGGAGTCGGGTTCCTGTTCGGACTGGAGTTTTTCTTCACCGGCGAAGCGTTGCGCTACACGAGCGCCGCCCATGTCTCGATCTTTCTGTACACCGCACCGATCTTCACGGCGCTCGGGCTTCACTGGAGGATGCCGGAAGAGCGGATGAACCTGATGCAGGCAGCCGGAATCTGCGTGGCCTTTCTTGGCGTGGCAGTCACCTTTCTGGGCAAGCATCACGGTGCTGGGCAGATCTATCCGCTGGGCTGGCTGGGCGACCTTCTCGGCGTTCTCGCCGGAGCTTCGTGGGCCATGACCATTCTTGTGCTGCGTTTCTCCGCGCTATCCACAGCTTCGGCCAGTGTCTCGCTGTTCTGTCACCTTAGCGGAGCGGCAGTTTTTCTTGCCATGATGACCATGCTGCTTGGTCAGACATCCGCCCATTATACACCGATGCTGCTGGCCGATCTCGGCTTCCAGACCCTCTTCATATCTTTCGGAAGTTTTCTGGCGTGGCTGGCGCTGTTGCGCGTCTACCTCGCCTCCCGGCTCGGCACGCTATCCTTCATGACACCGGTTTTCGGAATCGCTGCGGGCGTCATCGTTCTGCACGATCATCTGGACCCGGCCTTTATCCTCGGAGCCGGCATGATCGTGCTGGGAATCATACTCGTCAACGGACAGGCGCTCCTCAGCAGGCGGCGGCTACGCGCCACCGCCTGACCGAAGAACGATCAGTGAATGGTCTGCGATACGGCGTTGGACGCCAGAGTATTGTGCCAGCGTGAAGTGGCCAGCTTCAGTTCGTCTCCAAACGCAGGCCACTCGCCATTTGCCAGCGCTTCGAGAGAGGGGGTCGGCAGATCGAGCCGATCCGCATAGGTCCACAGATAGGAAAGCGCCTGATTTACATAGGCGCGGGTCTGCGGATTAGGCAGCCGCTCCATGTAGAGCAGCGGATCTTCCGAGACGCCTGCGCTGGTTTCCCAACGGAAAATCGCCGTGGGACCAGCGTTGTAGCTTGCCAGAAGACGGATCAGATCGCCTCCGGTTGGCGCAGCCTGTCCCGCCCAACTCAGATGGGCGAGATATTTCACATAACGCTGACCGATTTCCAGATTGAGCGCCGGATCATGCAGCACTTCCGGGGAAGAGGAGAAGCGGCTGCCCTGCCCCGTCACGAAACCGGCCGTTTCCGGCTGGATCTGCATCAGTCCATGTGCACCAGCACCTGAAACGGCGCCTGCGTCGAAGTTCGATTCCAGCCGCGTCAGGGCATAGACCAGCGCGGGATCAACAGTAAAACCATGACGGGGCCGCAGAGCGGGAAGCGGCAGCAGTTCACCATGCTTCCCAGCAGCCTGATCCATCTCGTGAATCGAATCTGCCATCTCCAGAGCAAGGTCATGCAGACCCGCCGAAGCCGCCACAAGCTGGAGCGACTGCGCCAGAGCCTCGTCATGCTGAACTTTCGGCCAGTAACGACGGAGCGCCTTCTCGGCCCGCTCCTCCTCACCAACCTGAAGGAGAGCAAAGACACGACGCCCCACTGGCGTGGCGGCAACCGCCTCGACATCAATTTCCGTCAGCAGCGGCTCGGAAGGAGCCGTCTCGGCTGACATTTCTAGCGCAGCGTCCTGCACGGCACCGTCACGCATCCGATGATGTGGGACGCGATCCATGATACGGCGCGCAAGAAGGCCGTAAAGGCTGGTCGGCGCGGCCAGTGCACGTTGCAGCCATGGGCGGAAAGAAGTCAGTTCGCCGAGGGTCTGATGCCCCTTCGCGGCCCAGAAAGCAGAAGCAGAAATCAGTTCCGGCGTCGCCAGCGGAGCACGAGAGGCTTTCTCGAACAACGCGACGGCCTCAGGGGTGCGCTGCTGCGACCACGCGGCAAGACCCGCGATATAACCGGGGAAACCGACTTTGCCACCAGCGCGGTCGAAAGCCTCGCGTCCGATCTGCTCGGCATCGGCGTAAGCGCCCTGCGTCAGCAGGATTTGCGCCACTTCACCACCCAGTTGGGCAGCATAGGGTGCCGACATTCCGGGCGTGATGGCCACAAGGTGCATCGCTGAATGCGCGCCCTTCACACCCTGTCCCGCCCGTTCCGCGACCGTGCGGTCAAGAAGCGCATTGCGTGTGAAAGCCCGCTCGACCGACCCGTTGGCCACGCCAGCACTCGCCCCACCAAGCATCGCGGTGGAGGGTGCGGGCGGCATCGTGGCACCGCGTTCCGAGAGAGAAACCAGTCGGGCATAGATGGCAGGCGCGTCCGCCATATCCGAATGGTCGTGCAGCCAGCGCCGCAGTTCAGCGGGGGTAGCGTGATAGGAAGGGCTGAGAAAGCGCTCGGCGAGCAGGTCGCCCAGAAGCGTGACATCTGTGAGCCGCGTCGTGCTGGACACGGCCTCCGTGAAGGCCCCCTGACGCTGAAGCCGGAAAATGGAACGCACAAGCGTCGCCATATCGGACGACAGGGGACGGGGCAGCACAACTGCCCTGTCCTCGGTCAGCCCTTCGGAGCGTGAGGGAGCAGCAAGCATAGCCACCTCCTCGCCATTCCGACGGGCATTGGTAGTGCTTCCGGACTCTGACAGCCCATCGTCTGTAGAGACGGGCGCTGGCGTGGCGGGACGCGCGCTGGCAAAGGAGGCCCCTGTCAGCAGTGCCGCGCCGGCCATCAAAAACCGGGAAGCGATCGAGTGTGAGATCTGTCCGATGGCTCGCATGGTGGCGGGGGTCTATAAGTTCCCACTTCAAAAAGCAAGCTTTCCGACAATCATCGCGGAGGCACCTCCCTGAAAATAAGAGGCAACCGCCTGAATTACAGCGTTTATGACTTACAGTGCAGAAGGCTCTCTACCACAAACTATTCCTACTTTCCCGTCATGATTATTCCATCATTACGTCAGGTGACGCACCAATATCTTCAAGTGTCACAGCCAGTAACAGAAGGTCATCCCATATCTCACGGCGAGCACCCGCCCCGGCTCGCAACTGTGAGGGGTGCCGCATGGCCATCGCGGGCTTTTCAGTGCCAGCAACCTCGGCAAGGGAGACGTTGCGCCATGAACCTCTTGCGCGGGCTGGTTTTACATCCGGGCCAAGGAGCATGCGCACAGCCAGACCGCCACACAGCACGAGCCTCCTCGGGTTGTAGAGCGCTATACTTTTAAGAAGGAGCGGTCGGCAGAGTGCAACCTCCGCGCGTGATGGGGGCCGTCCTCCGGGTGGGCGCCACGGAAGCGCCGGGGAGAGGACCATTTCCTCCCGCCTCAACCCGATCGATGCTAACATTTTGTCCAGAAATCCGCCGATTTCTCCGGAAAATGGGAACCCACTCCGATCCTCATCCGCGTCCGGAGCATCGCCAATCACCATTACGTGTGAGTTCAAGGGACCACGCGCCAACACCGTATTGGTCGCCGTCGCCCGAAGTGGACATACCGTGAACTGATCGAGGGTTTCGGCCAGAGACTCGAGCGTCGTAATACCGGCCAAAGTCTTCAGAACGGACTGCTCTGTGGCAACATCTGTTCGTATGGGAGGAGCGACCGCCCGCTCCATTGGCTGGGTCCGCACTGGAGCAGCCAATGGAGAGTCGCCCGGGTCAGACCCAAGCGCCTGCTGCTCGCGATATTCCGCGAAACGGTCGTGCGGCATCTCGTCAAGCAGGATGTCCACACCCCACTCGCTCTGCAATTCCAGCAGCGCCGCAACCGTTCCCGCGTCCATCATTCTTCTCCAGACCTGTTGTCAGTCTAGCATCAGAAAGTCAGGAAACCATTCCCCCCTTGGGAACGATCAGTCTCCACAGGTCGAAGGCGGAAAAACATGGCACTCAGCACAGTGCGCAGGCGTTCCGGAATCGCAGGCGGTTGGCCTATCCGTTTCATCGGGTTACATGTGCGAAATGGCCACCAGAGCGGGGACGACGCCCCGGCCATCCATATTTGAGGGGTACGCTGCCACCATGCCAATCCGTCCGGTCCTGCCCGTCCTGTTGCTGGCCTCACTTCTCTCCAGCACAGCGCTCGCTGCCGGACAGCCGAACGCTGAATCGGATTCCTTAAAACTCGCCGCGCCGACGCCGCTCTCCGGGGCTGCCAGCAACATTTCCGCTCCCGACTACCTTGTCGGTCTCATCGCAGCACGTGCCGACGATTATGCCACGGCTGCCCAGGCCTTCAGCAAGGCGCTAGCGCTTGACCCCAACAACAGGGAACTGTTGCGTCAGACCTTTTCAGAAGCTGCTTTGGCCGGATCGCCCGAGGCTGTCGATCTCGCCCATAGAATGCTTCATCAGCCGGGTGGAAAGTCGATCCTGACGGCTTTCGTGATCGGCAATGATGCGGTGCAGCATGGACGATGGGAAGAGGCGGCCCAAGCTTACCGCACGATGCCGTCCGATGCGTTGACCAATCTTCTGAGCCCGCTGCTTCAGGCATGGTGTCTCGCCGGTGAGAAGAAATACCACGAGGCGATCAGTCTGCTCACTGATCCCGCGAATGCGACTTCCCCCGCGACACCTTTCTATGTGGGGCATGCCGGCCTGATCGCCATGCTCTCAGGCGACACTGCTCAGGCAAAGCATCTCTATGACAAGGCCGCAGGCCTCTTCCCCGCCACCGATCTGCTGATGACCCGCGCCCGCGCCAACCTGCTTTGGCAGACCGGTCATCAGACGGAAGCCCGTGATCTCCTGCGCACCATGACGGGCAATGACACCATCCTCTCCCTTGCCCAGCCGGAGCTTCAGGCCGCCATAGGCTCCTCGCCCGTTCCTTCCGCCAAAGACGGCGTGGCGCATGCTTACGTGCTCGTCGCCTTCATCCTGAGACAACAGGCGCTTCATGCTCCGGAAATGGATAGCATGCAGCAGATCGACGTCGCCTCGGCGATGATGCTGCGCATGGCGATGGCGCTCGACCCCTCTCTGGGCATTGCCCGACTGATGCTCTCGGAAATCGAGGAAAGCCTCGGTCATCGGGACGTCGCCATTTCCGTATTGCAGGATCTACCGTCCTCCAATCCGCTGATCCGGGTCGCGCGATACAATATCGCCCTCCTGCAGGACCAGAGCGGCAACCGTGAGGAAGCACGCAAGACACTCACCAGCCTCGCGCATGATGCGCCGACGCTCGTTCTGCCGGTCCGCGCACTTGGAACGTCGCTCTTCGAAAGCAAGGACTGGTCCGGCGCCATCGATGCTTTCAGCAAGGCGATCGCCAATGCCCGCGCCAGTCACACGCTGGACTGGAGCCTGCTATTCGAACGGGCCGCAGCCTATGAACGCGCTGGCGACTGGCCAAAAGCGGAAGCAGATCTCCTTGAGGCCCGCAAAATGGTTCCAGATGAACCGCTGGTGCTCAACTTTCTCGGATATGGCTGGATTCAGCGTGGCCTGCGCATGAAGGAAGCACAGGACCTTCTGCAACGGGCGCTGTCACTGGATCCGGATGACGCCGCCATTCGCGACAGTCTCGGCTGGGCGCTTCTTCGCAACAATGATCTCAAGGGCGCGATCCGTCTGCTGGAACGCGCCGCCGAGGAAACGCCTCTCGATCCGGAAGTAAACTATCATCTGGGTGTTGCTTACTGGGACATGGGCCGCGCCACGGAAGCGGTCGATCAGTGGAACATCGCACTCGGCCTCAAGCCGGAAGATGGTGATAGAACCCGCATTGAGAATGCTCTGAACTTTTCCAAAACAGCGGATCCGAAAACCAAATTCCCGATTCAGGATCAATCAGCAACACCCTGAATGAACACGCATTCATTGCCATTTCCAAGACGCCATGTGTCCTCTCATCCTTTGATCGCAAGGGATGAGGGCCGTCCTGCACTTGGTGATCTTCCCAGTTGATGAAAGCCCTCTCCCGACGCCACGCCATGCACGGCGCAACAGCTTTGACCACGGCGTTGCTCGGTGGATGTTCCAAGCCGTCTTTGCCGCCTCGGGACCCCATCCCGGAAACGGCGCCAAACAGCACCGTTTTTCCCTTCCTCAGCGACCATATTCCTCTCTGGCCGAAACAACCGCCGGGAGGCGGTGGGCCGCACGGTCCTCTCCATCTTGCGCACTATGGAGAACTGACGAATATCGCAGAGCCTTTTCTCAGCGTTCATCGCCCCGCCACGCCAAATGGTGCTGCCATCATTGTCGCGGGAGGGGGTGGCTATCGATATATCCAGATGACGAAAGAGGAAATTCCGCCTGCCCGTTGGCTGAACTCTCTTGGCATCACCGTCTTTGAGTTGATCTACCGTCTCCCGCGTGAAGGATGGAATGCCGGAAGCGCAGCGCCCTTTCAGGATGCACAGCGCGCCATCCGTCTCATCCGCACCTATGCCGCTGCATTTTCGATTGATCCCGAACGAATAGGCGGTCTGGGCTTTTCAGCAGGCGGCCACCTGCTCGGCATGTGCGCCCTTCGTCCGGACTGGCAAAGCTATGCGCCCATCGACGAAATCGATCGCGCTTCTGCCCACCTCGCGCTGGCTATACTGGCCTATCCTGTCGTCACCTTGCTGCCACCCTACCAGAATACGGGGACGCGTCGCAGCTTGGTCGGCCTGAACCCGACGCTGGAAGAAAGCCGGAAATGGTCTCTCCAGACTTACGTCAGACCCGGCGCACCACCATTCTTCCTCGTCCATGCGGCCAACGACCGGATTGCCAGCGCAGCCAACACGGCCATTCTTGAAGCCGCATGTCGGAAAAACGGTGTGCCTGTCGCCCGGCACCTCTTCCCTGTCGGCAGCCATGGGTTCGGGCTGGGGCGTCCGGGCATGGCATGCGCCATGTGGCCCCGCATGGCGGAGCGCTGGCTGCGGGGAATTGGCTTTATGACTTAGACTTGCCGCCGTTCGGCTCCGCCGCGAGCGGCACTTCGACTGTTTCCAGATGGGTATAAGCATGCGTGGTCGCATCCCAGCGCCAGATGGACTGCATATTCGCCGCCAGACCGAAAGCAAGATCCTTCACACCCTGATGGCTGGACGACAGGATCGCCACGGACATGGCGTTATCCTGCCAGAGAATGCGATCGCCCACATCAAGGACAGCCATACTGCTGCCTTCTTCGCCGTAACACGCAGCATCCTGCACGATCACGGCCCGGGCGCCTTTCAGCTTTTCACCGATATCAAGCGGAATGATCCGGGGCGCAACATCCTTGCCGCATTCATCGACAAACTTGTTCTTGTCCTCCAGCACCTCGAGGGTGGTGATATGCTTCAGCGCTTCAACGTCGGCTTCCTTGACCGCGCGACCGTTCTTGAACGTCAGGATTTTGGCCTGTCGGACCTCCTGCGCGAAATCCTCCGCCCAGGCAGGGCCGGCAACCGTCATGACCACCACACCGGCGAGAATCGCGAATCGTTTCATTCTGTCCTTCCTTGCTCTGGCGCGATTATATCAGAAACAATTTTTCGCGCTCTGCCATCTTGCCGGTCTTTTCACAAATCACGCCTCTTTCACGCTGGGCGGCCTGTCGCACGCAAGACGCGCCCATAAGGAACCGTTCCAAAATCGTCACTGAAAGCGCCATCACGCCACGCGCACTTGCCACCCAGCATCACCTCCCGCACAACGCCTTCGGGACGGTTGATCATTTCGAGGCAGCCCAGTTCTTTCCGTCTCATCGTGTGATAGGTCTGTTCCGGATTCCACCGTGCCAGAGCAGCAGGATCGACAACACACAGATCGGCCCGGGCACCCAGACGAAGCGTTCCCACATCCAGCCCAAGAAAGCGTGCAGGCAGGGATGTCATCCGACGCACAGCTTCCGCCACACGCAGCAGTCCCTCCTTCTGCGCAATCTTAAGAGTGCGCAAATTGCCGTCGTAGAAAGCAATGTTCGCAAGGTGCGCACCGCTGTCATTGAAACCGGGCAACGTATATCGATGGAAAAGCAGCTTCCTCACGACATCCGGATCATTGTTCGCCACAACGGTCTCCCACCGAAGATCGGTATCCCATTCACACAGGAGATGAATGAGGAAAAGAGCATCATCTTCGACAGGATCAGGGAATGTACGGAAAAATTCGTCCTCTTCCCTATTCAATGCTCCGGTCTTTCCGCCCGATGCCTGCCAGCGACGTAACCGCTGATAAGGCTCCTCCAGCGTTTCGCCGACCCAGCTTTGAAGCGGGCTGGTGACAACACGCATATCGGTTAGACGACGCGTCACAACGATATCTTCCAGGCGCAACAGACGCATAATCCGCGCCCGCGAAAAGCCTTTCTTGCCCGCCATCCACATTCTGCGAAAAGATTTTTGCCAGATGGGATTCTTCAGAATGCGGAGACGCCCTTCCCGATCATCCAATTCCAGCTCGTTAAGCGCCCGCAGTTCCGGAATTTCGTCCGCGATGGGATTGATCGCCCCATCGCTCCATATCCTGAAGGAGCCGGAGAGCGCCTGAAAGTTGAAAGCACCTTTCAACAGACGCCCGTTGAGGATTGTCGCAAGCAAAAGACACAGGCGATAGGCGGACTGGTTGGTGCGCAGGTCAAGAGCCGCAAGAACCGTCGTTTTCAGCGCCCGTCCATACAGTCTTGCGCTCGTCAGCAGAAAGCAGCGTATGGCTGCAACAATATCGTCCTTTGGCGGCGTTGCCTGCCAGACACGCCCATATTTTCTGACAACCGAGAGAAGTCTTTTCAGTTCGGAAAACTCGGTATACTGCGTGGGTATTTTGTTTTTCTTATGTGGTGCATTTGCCAGAAAATGAAACGGCAAAGCATCGGTGGAAAGACCGATATACCCCTCGCTCATCGCCATCTCGACCAGATCGTTCATCTGGCGCAGTTCATGTTTTTCAGGTTTGCGACTGACAGATTCATGCAACCCCATGACCTGAATACGAACCATCGAATGCGGCAAAAGAGGCGCGATATTCACACCAAGGGGCTGAGCTTCGAGATGAGACAGATAGTCTTTTGAACTGGACCAGTCGCAACGACTGGCAACTTTTTCCAATACTGTCTTGGGAATATTCTCGACACGCGCGAAACAGTCGACAATGGGGTCTTCCCCCTCTCGCCGCTGGTTGCCGTAGGTGATGCCGATCGAACAATTGCCGATCAGCACAGTCGTAGTGCCGTGGCGCACCACTTCTGGCAGGCCGGGCGTCAGTTCGACTTCGAGATCGAGATGCGTGTGGAGATCAAGCAGACCCGGCATAAGCCAGAGGCCGTCACAGGGGACTTCGGCAGCATCATCGGAAACCCGCAGATTCCGTCCGATTCCGGCAACCACCCCGTCTCGAATCAGAACATCGGCTTCAATGGGAGCGGTCCCAAGCCCATCAAAAAAAAGCGCATTCCGATAAACAGTCTCTGTCAAACCCTCACCCCAGACCCGACACAGCAGCAATTTTTAGCGCCGGAACATCATTTCCTGAAAATATCAACGCGTGACAACCACATCTTTTCCTAAAGGAAAACACGCGGTTACCTCAAAAGTTCCATAAACGGAAAATTATTTCGCACACGTTACAACGCAGGAAATAATCGTGGGCGGCATCAATTTTCAGGTGGGGGAAGAAAAGGTGGACAACTCCCCTGAAACCCGCTCCGACTTTTACTGGCCGGAGCGGGGGAGATATCTTCAGTCCGTCATCTTGTCGAGTTCGCGGACAATCGCCTCACCCATCACGTCCGTGCCGACGCGCGCCTTGCCTTCGCTCATGATGTCGGCCGTACGCAGTCCAGTTGCGAGCACGGCGGAAACCGCGTTCTCGATCATGTCCGCTTCGGTCTGGAGATCGAAGGAATAACGCAGCAGCATCGCCAGCGAGAGTATCTGCGCGATGGGGTTGGCAATGCCCTTGCCCGCGATGTCTGGCGCGCTGCCGTGGATCGGCTCGTAGAGAGCGGGCATGCGACCGTCAGCGTGCTTCGCACCGAGCGTGGCGGACGGCAGCATGCCGAGGCTGCCGGTCAGCATGGACGCCAGATCGGACAGAACGTCGCCGAACAGGTTGCCGGTGACGATCACATCGAACTGGCGCGGATTGCGGACAAGCTGCATGGCGCAGTTGTCGGCAAGCATGTGCGACAGCGTCACGTCAGGATATTCGCGGGCGTGGAGATCTGTGATGACCTCTTTCCACAGCAGGCCACTTTCCATGACGTTGTGCTTCTCGACGGAACAGACGCTGTTCTGGCGCTTGCGGGCCATCTCAAAGGCGATGCGACCAACGCGCTCGATCTCGTGGGTGCTGTAAACCTCGGTGTTGATGCCGCGCTTCTCGCCGTTCGGAAGCGTCTCGATGCCACGCGGATCGCCGAAATAGATGCCGCCCGTGCTCTCACGGACGATCATGATGTCGAGGCCTTTCACGACTTCGGGCTTCAGGGTCGAAGCATCCACCAACGCATCGAACACCTTGGCCGGACGCAGGTTGGCGAACAGGCCAAGTTCCTGACGGAGCTTGAGAATGGCCAGCTCCGGGCGCTTGTCGAAGCCAACGCTGTTCCACTTCGGATCACCAACCGAACCGAACAGCACCGCATCGGCCTCGCGGGCCTTGTCGATGACTTCCTGACGGATCGGCGTGCCGTATTCCGCCAACGACGCACCACCGACCAGATCTTCCGAGATATCAAAAGTGATGCCACGCTTGCGGCTGAGCCACGCAGTGACGCGTGCGACTTCCCGCATGATTTCGGGGCCGATGCCGTCACCGGGGAGGATCAGCAATTTCCTGGCGCTCATGATTGTCTCCGGCGTCTGATTGTTTGCCGCTGTGCTTACCAACTGAACGAAAGAGGATCAATATGACGACGGGTCGGCATCGGGCTGACCACCATAGGGAGGACCCAAGTGAAAACAGCCAAAGGACAGGACGGGTTACACCGCTGCGCCTGGTGTCTGGCAACGCCAGCCTATGAGGCCTACCACGACACGGAATGGGGCTTTCCCATCTCCTCTGACCAGCACCTGTTCGAAAAACTCTGTCTGGAGGGCTTTCAAGCTGGCCTAAGCTGGCGAACCATCCTCCAGAAACGGGAAGCATTCCGGGAGGCTTTTGCAGGTTTCGATCCGGAACGCGTCGCGCGGTTTGATGAAGTCGATGTGCAGCGGCTTCTGGCTGACGCCGGAATTGTGCGGCATCGCGGGAAGATCGAGGCCGCGATCAACAACGCTCAACGGATGCTGGAGATTGTAGAGCAGGAAGGGTCGCTGGCGACCTATGTGTGGCGCTTCGAACCTGAGCGGCTGACGGCTCCGGAAGTGGTGACGGAGACGGCAGCCTCTCGTGCCCTGTCAAAGAATCTGAAAAAACGCGGCTGGAAGTTTGTCGGACCGACGACGATGTATGCCTTCATGCAGGCTATGGGATTGGTCAACGATCACGCGCCGGGTTGTGTGACCCGCGAGAAGGTGGATGCGGCAAGAGCGGTGTTCGAGGTGCCGGTTTAATTATTAAGTATTGAAAAGAGAGTTGGGGACAGCATACGCAGAATCAAAGTTATTGAAGTGAGATGAAAATTTCATGATAATTGATAAAGTAACGCCGCCAGAAAAATATGAAAACCTAGAATATCAC
>NZ_JBDNXK010000002.1:0-94458 GCF_047721705.1 Acetobacter sp.
GCAATATACTGTGCCAGAACTGGCTGGATTAGAAATCCATGCCGTCCATGCCACCCATACCGCCGCCACCTGGCATCGGAGGAGCCTTCTTTTCCGGCTTCTCTGCAACCATGGCTTCCGTGGTGATCAGCAGACCAGCAACCGAAGCTGCGTCCTGCAGAGCCGTGCGAACAACCTTCATCGGGTCGATGATACCGGCCTCGACGAGATCCTTGTATTCACCAGCCTGTGCGTCGAAACCGAAGGTGTAGGTGCTGTTTTCCAGAACCTTGCCCGCGATGACAGCGCCGTCTTCACCCGCGTTGTGCGCGATCTGACGCAGCGGAGCCTGAAGAGCCTTGCGGATGATTTCACCGCCGACCTTCTGGTCTTCGTTGTGGTAGTGCAGATGGGCAAGAGCCGTGGAAGCGCGTGCCAGAGCCGTGCCACCACCCGGAACGATGCCTTCTTCGACAGCGGCGCGGGTTGCGTGCAGCGCGTCATCAACGCGATCCTTGCGCTCCTTCACCTCAACCTCGGTGGAACCACCGACGCGGATGACAGCAACGCCACCGGCGAGCTTCGCAAGACGCTCCTGCAGCTTCTCACGGTCATAGTCAGAGGTGGTTTCCTCGACCTGAGCGCGGATCTGGTTACAGCGACCCTTGATGTCGTCCGTGTTGCCAGCACCTTCGACGATGGTGGTGTTCTCTTTCGAGATATGCACCTTCTTCGCCGTACCGAGCATCGGCAGCGTCACGTTCTCGAGCTTGATGCCGATGTCTTCGCTGATGACCTGACCACCGGTGAGGATGGCGATGTCTTCCAGCATGGCCTTGCGGCGATCACCGAAGCCCGGAGCCTTCACAGCAGCGATCTTCAGACCACCACGCAGCTTGTTGACGACGAGCGTAGCCAGAGCCTCACCGTCGACGTCTTCCGCGATGATAACCAGCGGACGGCCGGACTGCACAACGGACTCAAGCAGCGGAAGGATCGGCTGCAGGGAAGACAGCTTCTTCTCGTGGATGAGGATGTACGGGTTGTCGAGGTCAGCCGTCATCTTCTCCGCGTTGGTCACGAAGTACGGGGAGATGTAGCCGCGATCGAACTGCATGCCCTCGACGACGTCGAGCTCGGTCTGGATGCCCTTGGCTTCCTCAACCGTGATCACGCCCTCGGAGCCGACCTTCTGCATGGCCTGCGAGATCATCTCGCCGATCTCTTTCTCGCCATTGGCGGAGATCGTGCCGACCTGAGCCGTCTCGGACGGAGACGTCACTTTCTTGGCGTTCTTCTTCAGCTCTTCAACGACAGAGGCAACAGCCTTGTCGATGCCGCGCTTCAGATCCATCGGATTCATGCCAGCAGCAACGGCCTTGTGGCCTTCGCGGACAATCGCCTGAGCCAGCACGGTGGCCGTGGTAGTGCCATCACCGGCCACGTCGTTGGTCTTGGACGCAACTTCGCGCACCATCTGGGCGCCCATGTTCTCGAACTTGTCGGCAAGCTCGATCTCTTTTGCGACCGACACACCGTCCTTGGTGATACGGGGCGCGCCGAAGCTCTTGTCGAGCACGACGTTACGGCCTTTCGGGCCGAGGGTCACTTTTACGGCGTCGGCAAGAATGTCGACACCACGCAGCATGCGCTGACGCGCTTCACCGCCGAACTTTACGTCCTTGGCAGCCATTGGGAATTCTCCTTGAAAATGAAAACGAACGTTTAAGGGGGATCAGAAGCCGGTGATCAGCCGGCGATCACGCCCATGATGTCGCTTTCCTTCATGATCAGCAGTTCTTCACCACCGATTTTGACTTCGGTGCCGGACCACTTGCCGAACAGCACGCGATCACCAGCCTTCACATCGAGAGCCACAACCTGACCCTGCTCGTTACGTGCGCCGGGACCAACGGACACGACCTCGCCTTCCATCGGCTTTTCCTTCGCCGTGTCAGGGATGATGATGCCACCAACAGTCTTTTCCTCGCCGTTCAGGCGACGGACCACCACACGATCGTGCAGGGGACGGAATTTCGTCATTATGGATTGCTCCACATTCTATCTTGGGGCGACGCCCTCGTTTTTTAAAGCAACGTCGCCGCGTGCCACGCGCTCTACGCCGCGGTGCGTTAGCACTCCCACCCCGGGAGTGCCATGTATGGAGATAGGTGGCCTCAATGGGAGTGTCAAGAACTGGCAGCACTTTCAGAGCTAGAGTGCTAATCTTCTGATTTACAAAGAATTTTCTTGAATTCGATATTTTTCATCATCAAAATTTTTTCTTAGACGCCTTGAGCCTTACAGGCGTCCGCGCATCATATCGGGAGGACGCATGAGCATCGCACGCCAGCTTCGCGACTATCGTCTTACGACGGCTGAAATCCTTTACAGGATGCCCGATCATCAGGCGCTACTACAGAGTTACATCTGGCAGGAATACGATATTCCTCCCGATTTCCCTGAGCTGAAGCGGTTTCTGGCCTTCTGGCACAAGAAGCTTGATGGACCGATCCATTCTGTTCGCGTGGTGCATATCCCCCTCATCACCGTGCCCACGACAGGCATGATCGGGACCGAATTCACGTTGCACTGAAGCCGCGATCAGCCTCTTTTCATGTCACCATGAAGGAGGCTGATTTTACAAAATCGTTATAAAACTCACGGAACATTGATCCTTACAATAATGTAAGGCAGTTCCTGCTTGTCCTCACCATTGTGAAAAGCTGGCAGGCGCGACCACTGCCCTACCGTGAGATAGAGCCGCCGGACGGTGTGTCCCGGCTTTCCGTCAATCGCCAGACTGTCTGGCGCAATCAGATGGGGATCATGGGCGATAAGAGAAAGCCGACCATCCGGTGTGCGGCGGATCACCCCATGCCGCTCCTCGTCCGCCATATATAGGCTGCCATCCGGTCCCGTGATGATTCCATCCACGACACCGACTTCCCCTTCATCATGGACTGCTTTTTTGAGAGCGTCCTCAGAGGCTGAAGGGTCCGCCAATAGGGCTGTCGGAGCGCTATAAAGGCGGCGAGAAGAAAAGGGCGACCAGTAGAGGCGAGAAGAATCCTTACTCAGCCCGATTCCGTTAACCCCTCCCTGCGGCATTGCGGGATGCTCGGGATCATAACGAAACAGTTGGCCATCGACCTCCATGACGTGTCCCGGCGCAGCGCTGACAGTCGCATCATCAGCCAGAAGACGGCGCGCCTGCCCACTGGCAATATCCAGCGCAATCAGCGCGGGATGCACGGTCTGGGACGTATCCGAGATAAAGGCGGTGCCTTCTTTCCCATGCGTCAGATCCACGCGGATGTCATTCACATGACTGTCGGGTCGCACCGCAGGCGCTTCCAGCGGATAACGACGCACAATGCGATTGGAAGCAGGATCGATCAGCAGAATGGCGGGAGTCTGCGCGCCCGTGACACCTGCCACGTTTCCCTCGTCGACAACCCAGAGACGTCCACGGGCATCAACAGTCATGCCCAGAGGTGATTTCATCTGCTTCTGGCTGTCAGAATTTGGAAACGGCCGCAGTATCGCGCCACCTTCCCAAAGGGCCAGCACCGGCCCGGGATGTGTCTGCGCGCTGGTCGGGAATGAGAGGATCATCCGACCATCCAGCAAGCGGGCTATACCGGATGGCTGTCGGTCATAAAAACGCGCAACAACAGTGACATTTCCAGAAGGAATGGACCCAAGTTCCACGCTGTCAGCCGCGTAGCCTGCCATCGGAGAAACTCCGATGCCTATCAGCCCGAACAGGAATGCTTTCAGAGCAAAAGAACGAAAAACATCCTGCCGGACCGTGTTGCAGGCCTTCATTACGCGATCTCCTGAAAATGTCAGCTTTGCTTAGATTTTCTTCAGATTGGTTGCTGCCTGCCGTCCCCGTTCATCAACGAGATCGAAGCTCAGACGCTCACCGTCCGCCAATCCGTTCCAGCCTGCCGCCTGCACGGCGGTGATGTGAATGAACACATCTTTCTCGGCGTCATCTGGTTTAAGGAAACCATAGCCTTTCGTAGTGTTGAACCACTTCACTGTACCAGTTGCCATGGTGAATTTCCTTTTCCACAGTGTTCGCCCAAACAGGACGCTGTGGCTATAAGACCCCCAGATCACATTCTTGTCGAGGATCGCTCATGCAGGCCACCCTCTATCACAACCCGCGTTGCAGCACTTCACGAAAGGCGCTCGCCCTTCTCGAAGAGCGGGGACTGGACATTTCCATTGTCGAATATCTGAAAACACCTCCGGATCGGCAAACAATCCTCCAGTTGGCACAAGCCAATGGCGGCGGAGCGAAAGCACTGCTTCGGACAAAGGAAGCGCTCGCTGGAGAGCTGGGGCTTCTGGAAGCGGACACAGCTGACGCAACGATCATTGATGCAATCGCCGCTCACCCCATCCTGCTCAATCGCCCCATTGTCGTCACGCCGCTGGGAACGCGTGTGTGTCGCCCGATAGAACGTCTGGAGGAGATTCTCCCGGCTTCCTGAAAGGAAGAACTCAGTCAGGAAGTGACCAGTCAAGCCACGCCATCAGCACGATGAACAGGAGGAGGCAGATGTGGGAAATGATCAGCGCCCGCACCGTTATGACGGGCACTTCCTGTTTTGGACGACAACTGGCCATGAAATTCTTTCTCCTGAAAGACTTAGGTTAGATCGGCGTGCGGCAGATGATGATAGGCGCGATTGAAATAAACCAATGCGGCCGCCGGATTGCCCAAACGGATTGCCTGAACTTTCCCGAATAACACGCTGTGGGTCCCAACCTCGACAATTCTGTCGAGAATACAGTCAATGGACGATACAGCCTCTTCCAGCGCGGGCGCACCGGTTTCTAGCGTCGTCCAATGCCCTGCTGCGAATCGCTCGATATTTTCCAGCGGTCCCGCGAAACGATTGGAAAGGTCCTGCTGTGCCGAAGCCAATACATTCACACACATGGGGCTCCCCTCATGGAACGCCTCACGCGCACGGCTGGAGCGCTTGAGACAGACCAGCAGCGTCGGCGGATCATCCGTCACAGAGCAGACAGCCGAAGCCGTAAAACCAACAGGATTCTCAAGTGTTCCCGTCGTCACCACCGTTACAGCCGCGCCAAGACGCGCCATAGCCTCCCGGAAAATCTGTCCATCAACGCTCAATCGACTATCCTTTTCTCACGCGCCTTTTCTCACGCGGTCGTGCTGTGCGCCATTACTTACAGGTGAGTGGTTAGCGATTAAAAGCATTGTGACAAGAACATATAAATCGCCCCTGAACACAGAGGCATCTCATCGCAAGGAACGCAGCATGACGGAAGCCCCGCCCCCCATCCGGCTGGAACGCTGTGGCTATGTCGGTCGGATCACCCTCGACACACCCCGCAAGCTCAACGCCATCGACGCCGCCATGGCTGAAGCGATCATGGCTGCGCTTGAGGACTGGCGGCACGATCCGGACGTGCGGCGGATCGTGATCGATTCGTCGTCCGAAAGGGCTTTCTGTGCAGGCGGAGACATCAAACGGCTCCATACTCTGGTCGCAGCGGGAGAAGCCAAAACCGCACATCACTGTATGCAGATTCCTTATCGGGCGATGCTGATGATCGCGCATTACCCAAAACCCGTGGTGACGCTGATGGACGGCATTGCCATGGGTGGCGGCATCGGTATCGGCGCCCATGCTTCACACCGCGTCGTCACCGAACGCTCTGTGTTGGCGATGCCGGAAAACATTATCGGCCTCACCCCGGATGCTGGCGGCTCGTGGCTTCTCGCCTGCGCCCCTTCCACGCATGGGCTTCGTTACGCTCTCACGGGCGAGCGCATGTCGGGACCACTCTCGGTCGTTATGGGATTTGCCGACACTCTGATCTCCTCCCACAAGCTGGATGCTCTTCGTAAAGCATTGAATGATTGCGCGACTGGAGAAGAAACCTCTGTTCTGCGTGACATGTCCGAGCCCATGAACAGCGCAACCGACGATTTGTTCGCCTCTGGATCAGACGACATTTACGCGTTGGGTGCGCTCGACCCGCACGACGGCATTCCTCAGCTGATCGACCGACTGAAAGACGTGGCAGGAAAAGAAGGATATGACTGGGCGACAAGCGATCTCGACGCCCTGGAACGCGCCTGTCCTTTTTCTCTCTGTGTCACCTGGCGCATGAGACAATTGCTTCATAGTGCGGCGCGCTCACTGGATGACGCTTTCGCTTTTGAAACACACGCCGTCGGTCATCTGATCGCCAGACCCGATTTCGCGGAAGGCATCCGCGCCCGCGTAATCGACAAGGACAACAACCCGCGGTGGTCTCCTTCCGCCATTGCCAACGTCAACTCCGCCGAGGTGGAGCACTGTTTCAGCTGAAACGCGACGCTAAACGGTCAATAGCTGTACTGACTGGAAGGCGGCGTGTTGGTGTAGGATTTGTTCAGGCGCACCGCGTTCTGTTCGGGCGTGAGGCCTGTTGGTCCTTCCGCCACTGACCGGGCGACATTCGGCATGAGATCCGGGCGGCTCCAGCAATCCACACCACTCCATCCCTGCGTGCAGTAAGGCTGTGGCGGCGGGGGCGTTTCCGGTGGAGAGCACCATCCTGCTCCCTTCAGCAGTTCCGCAGTGGAGCAGTCCCGCCCCATTGCGAAGGAACCAATCTGCGGCGGTGTGCATCCGGCCAGAAGCGGCAACAGACATAAAGCAAAAAGGCGGGTCTTGTGCATGAGCGCATCATGACGTCATCCCGTGAATAAAGACTTACTTTCGGAGGCTGAGGCACCGCCCTCTCACAACGGGTTTGCCGCCGCCTCTCCGCCCCGCTATTGTCCGAACACATTTTAAAGATTGCCGTTCCGCCTCGCCTCCCGGTTTTCATCGGAGCGGGAAAAGCCGTGATCTGTTGCAGGGAGTAACGACCGCCCGTGTCCGACGAGATTTTCAAGGAAGTGGATGACGCTCTACGACTTGAGCGCCTTCGCCAGAATGCGCGTCGATTCGCAGGAGCCGGGCTCGGAGCGATCATTGTCGTCTGTCTCGGTATTGCTGGCTGGGAATATCACCAGAACAGCCTGAGCAAAGCAGCCGAGCAACAGTCCGCCGCCTATATCAAGGCGCTGCACGATCTCGGCGCGGATACCTCTGTGGCCGGACTGAGCGTGCCCCTTACGAAAGAACAGGAAAAAGCCCTTTCCGCGCTGCAAGGCGTTGCGCAGAACGGCCCATCGGGCCTCGCTGCTCTTGCCCGCCTGCGGACAGCCTCGTCCGACGCCGCGCACGGCAAGCTGGCGGATGCCCTCACGCTCTGGGACAAGGTTCAGCAGGATCGTCAGGTTCCGGCAGAACTCCGCAATCTGGCGTCACTGCTCTGGTGTCAGTGGCAAATCGACACGGGTGATATCGCGGCCATCCGCTCCCGTCTGTCCGTGCTGACCTCCGAGAGTAAGCCTTTCGCTGCCTTGGCCAACGAACAGCTTGCAACACTGGACATCCGGGCGGGCGATATGAAATCCGCCAAGCAGCGGCTGACAGCGCTGTCGCAGGATTACAATGTCCCCAATGGAGTGCGCATGCGTGCTGGCGCCCTGCTCCAGACGCTGGACCAGCCCAGCTAGCCTACGCAACAGATATTCTGATCCGTAAATATTCCAGTTCAATCTCCACTTTGCTCACTCCGAGAGTTTCACCGATGTCCCAGTTTCCACTCAAGAGCCGACGCCGTTTTCTTCGCACGCTGCTGACGGGCGCGGCCGCCGCGCCGCTTGGGGCCTGCCATCTGTTCGATGATGACAAGAAACCTGTGCTGGTGGGACATCGGGTGCCCGTACTGCCCTCTCACGGTGGTCTTGTCGTAACACGCAACAAGGACGCGCTCGCCACCTCCATCACTCTTCCGCCACCCATCGCGCCGACAGAATGGCCTGTCAGTGGGCGTGTTCCCTCTCACATGGGGGCAAACTACGCTTGGAACGGGCTCAAGCATCGCTGGAGCCGATCCATTGGTCACAGCACATCCGAACCTGATTTTCTTGCATTCGCGGCCCTTGGCTCCAATGGTCAGAGCGTGCTTCAGGCGTCTCCCGTCATTCATGACGGACGGATTTTCACAGTGGATGCGGCGGGTGACGTGCGGGCCTTTACGTGGCCTGACATGAAGCATCTCTGGACCTTCAATCCGAAAACACGCCGGATGAAATCCAGCAATCTCGGGGGTGGCCTCGGGGTTGATGGCGATACACTCTATATCGTGGACGGTGTGGCGCAGACGGTTGCAGTGGACACCGCCACCGGCAAGGTGAAATGGCGCGTTGATCTCGACACGCCGGGCCGTTCGGCTCCCACCATCGCCAATAACCGCGTATTTTTCACAACGCTCGACGGCAGCCTTTTCGCCATCGATGCCACGACAGGCCATCGTCTCTGGGCCTATACGGCCAGTTTCGCACCAACCGTGATGTTCGGACAGCCAGCGCCAGCGGTGGTGAACGGCATCGTTCTGGCAGGCTTCGGCTCAGGCGATATCGTGGCACTTCGTGAAGAAAGTGGCGAAGTCGTCTGGAGTGACACGCTCGGCGCTGGCAATGGCCTGTCTTCTGCGGCCGATCTCGCATGTATCCGCAGCCTGCCCGTCGTGGCCAATGGCATCGCCTACGCCATGAGCGTCGCATCCTCGATGGTTGCTTTTGATATGCGCTCGGGCCGTCGCCTGTGGGAACGCGCCATTGCGGGTGCGAACCCCATCCTCGTCGTCGGGGACTGGCTGTATCTGATTTCACTCGACGGGCAGGTTGCCTGTATCGATCGCGTAAGCGGTGACGTGCGGTGGATCACGCAGTTGCGGCAATTCAAGAATGTCGACGCCAGAAAGGACGGCGTGGCGTGGACCGGGCCGGTCATGGGGAATGGCAAGCTGCTGTGCGTCAGCACACTGCCTGAGAACGGCATTGTATCTCTCGACCCAATAAGCGGGAAGATTCTCGCTATCGACACGCTTCCCGCCCCCACGACAGTGGAACCAATTTTCTCCGATGGCCAGATGCTGCTCATCGACAACCGAGGCTCTCTCAATTCTTATGGCTGAACGCAATCGTCCCGCACGTACTGGTGGAAAACGTGGACAGAAACACCAGATGCTGCGCCCAGAAGCACCGCTTCCCGCCTCCGGGCTGCCGACGGTTGTCATCGCCGGCCGTCCGAACGTGGGCAAATCCACGATCTTCAATCGGCTGACGGGTCGCCGCAATGCGCTTGTGGCGGATTTCCCCGGCGTCACGCGTGATCGCAAGGAAGGCGAAGCCCTTCTCCGTGGACGCACGGTGCGTGTGATCGACACGGCCGGACTGGAAGAAGCAGCGCCTGACACGTTGTTTGGCCGGATGCGTAATTCGTCCGCTCTGGCGGTCGAACAGGCCGACGTGGTGCTGTTCTGCGTCGACGCGCGCGCGGGTATCACGCCTGCCGACCAGCATTTTGCATCTTGGTTGAGGCGCCAGAACCGCAAAGTGCTGCTGGTCGCCAACAAGGCTGAAGGCAAGTCTGGCGCAGCCTCTGCCATGGAAGCGTTCTCTCTCGGGCTTGGCACACCGATCGCTATTTCTGCCGAACATGGCGAAGGCATTGCCGATCTGATGACGGAAATCGTCAATGCGCTTCCTTCCACAGCGCCTGTCCAAACCGAGCCGAAGCCGGCCCCCAAAAAGAAGGCGCCCCCAAAGGCCGAAGAGTCTGTTTCCTTCGCAGGTCTGATCGGCGAAGAGGAAATCCCCGAGGAATTCGCGGATGAAGCCGCATTCATTGAGGATGAAACGGCTGAACCGGGACTGCTGAGAATTGCCTTTGTGGGCCGTCCAAACGCGGGCAAATCCACGCTGATGAACCGCATCCTTGGCGAAGAGCGGATGATCACGGGTCCGGAACCGGGTCTCACGCGGGATTCGATCGCCGTTCTGGTGAAGGACGAACAGGGTGAGGTGCAGGTCGTCGATACCGCCGGCCTTCGCAAGAAGGCACGTATCGACGAACATCTGGAAAAGATGTCCACCTCCGCGACCATCGAAGCCCTGAAACGGGCCGAAGTGGTGGTGCTGGTGGTCGACGCCACGCTCGGTCTCCATGAGCAGGATCTCCAGATTGCCCGTCTGATCGAACGGGAAGGACGTGGCTGCGTTCTCGCGCTGAACAAATGGGATGCTGTCGAGGATCGGGAAGCGACACGGCAGGCAATTTACGACCGGCTCCAGACTTCCCTCGCCCAGATGCGCGGGATCGAGGTTGTCTCTTTCTCCGCCAAGACCGGCGCGAACATCCAAAAGCTTCTGCCAGCTGTGCGCCACACGGCGCGGATATGGAACAGTCGTGTGCCCACTGGCGAACTGAATCGCTGGTTCGATCTCATGCTGGATCGACACGCTCCGCCACTGGTGGGCGGTCGCCGTCTGAAACTACGCTATATCACGCAGGTCAAGACGCGGCCCCCGACTTTCCTGATTTTCGGAACGCGCGCGGAGCAGTTGCCTGAAGATTACAAGCGCTATCTGGTGAACGGTTTGCGGGAGACTTTTGGCCTTGATGGCGTGCCGATCCGTCTGCATCTGCGGGGCACGAAGAACCCCTATGCAGACGAACGTGACTAGACAGCCTCTTCTTTGATAACGCTGCCTTTTAACAAGGAATGGGGAATTGCTCTTCTTCATTCCTGTGAAGGCCATTGTTATTCAAAACTGATAAAAAGTTTTATCTTTGGCCGCTCCCCTTGCTAAGCCGATAAAGCAATACGGCCTCCTGCAGCGAGGAAGCGGCTGACTCCATCACATTACGATTGAACAGTGTCTTCAGAGCATCTGTCGGCTTGGCATGAGCCAGCAGATCAATCGCCCGGCTGGCAGCAAGTGGCGCATACATCAGAGCGCTGGAATCACGATAGCAGGACATCATACAATTGGTGCAACGCGTCCTGTCCTCTGGAAGCTCCGCGAAATCAAACACCGATCCCATCGGTTTATCCCATGCTTCGCAGCGCCAGACATTCAGGTTCCAGTCCATATAAAAATATTTATAGCCCCCCACACACGGGAAATGCTCTTTCTGCCCGCGTATGTGTCGCTGAATATCCTCCACGGATGCCGTCGGATTCAGAACAGGAAAGCTTTTTTTCATCTCCAGAATGTTGTCCAGCACTGCCACCAGCTCATCGTCAGTAAAGTCGATGAGGCCACTGTCCTCGTTGAACACCAGAGATGAAGAATCAAACGCCTCCCGCCGTGGATAGGAAAAGGTGACACCGCTGAATCCGAAAGAACCCAGCGTGTCAGGCAGCTTCTGGAAATCGACCAGACGCGACACGGTAACGGACGCCATGACAGGCACCCCAAACGTGCTCATGATGGCAATACCATCCTTGATCCGTTCAGAGACGCCTTTCAGACCACGATTCTTTTCATGCTTCTCCATGTCGTCGCTATCGATGGAGATGAAAAGTGTGTGCAAACCAGCTTTCGCCAAAGCGCGGGCATGCGTCGGCAGTGACCAGCCATTGGTGATGAGATTCGGCTTCATCCCCTCCTTTTGCACAGCGGAAATCATACGAAGGATGTCCGGATGCAGCAGCGGTTCCCCTCCCTGGAAATCCACGAAGGAAACCCCTCGCCGCGTCAGGATAGGAAGCGCCTGTATAAACTCATCGGCATTTATGAAATGCCGCGGTTTGCCCTTCATCCGTGATTTGGCAAATCCACAGAAATCGCAGTCGGCGTTACAATAATCTGTAACGGACACATCGATCGCAACGGGGAGCAGAGACGCCGTCAAAGCGGCGAGGCGGGAAACGGAAGATGATGACACAGTCACTGGCTCATTTTTCTCCCAACAGAAGGGTCAGAATTTGCCTTCTGTTACAAAAAGAAACTCTTTGTGTTACAACTCAAAAAAATGCATGAGGGATATGCCATCACATCTACATGCATGATCATTCCTGTTGTCCATGTCAGGGAAAAAGCGCAAAACCACTACAATGAGCGTTGCTTGACATCGGCAAGAAATCCGCAGCCAGACGCCAAAAACACTCTCTCGTGATGACAGAAAACCACGCAATGTCGCTCGGGACTTGACACTTTGCTCTCCTGTGAGCCACCCAACGGGACCACCAGACAAGGGGAAATCGCCTGACATCCCCGCCTCCAATGGCTCTGGCTGGTCAAGACCTTCGGGCCTTGCCCCTGTAACCAAAAACGCTTTGGTGGTCAGAAAGTTCTCATGTCCGGCCACTCCTTCGTCTTTCGTTCGATCTTCCGGAATGTCAGCGTGCTGGCGCTTGGTCGCATTGCCTCGGCACTCTGCAGCTTTGTCTATATTGCCTTTTCTGTACGTGCTCTTGGACTCACTGACTTCGGGCTGCTCATCCTCATCCATTCCCTGAGCATGACCGGTTCAACGCTGTCACGGATGCAGAGCTGGCAGACCCTCATCCGCTTCGGCAGCGAGGCCTATCGTAAAGACGATCACGCGCGCCTGAAAGATGTGACAGGCTTCTGCATTCGTCTGGACACTTATTCAGGACTGGCGGCTCTCATTTTCAGTCTGGTCGCCGTACAGATTTACGCGGCCTCAGCCGGTTGGTCCGCCCGCACCCAGACACTGGCTGATCTTTACGCCTGCGTGGCCCCGTTCATGTATACGGGATGGTGCAATGGCGTCCTCCGCATGGCGGGGAAATTTCATCTGGTGCCAATCAACGACGGCAGCACGGCAGTCGTGCGTACCGTAGGTGTGTTGATCGGCTATATCTTCCAGCTGCATCTGGCCTATTTTCTCGCCGTCTGGGCGGCCACGGTATTGCTTGATTACGGCCTTTTCGTTTTTTTTGGCCTGCGCACTCTCAAGCGTAAATGCAACTTCAGTTATTTCGAGTCATTCCGTCACTGGCGTTGGGCCGAAAACGGAATGTGGCGCTTTACATGGGGGGTCAGCGCCAATCAGACGCTTGGTTCAGTCTCCAACCATGTGGCGACACTTCTTGTCGGCAAAGGCCTTGGTCCGGCGGAAGTGGCGGTATTCCGTGTCTGTCGACAGATCGCATCCGGCATAGTCACCCCTGCCCAGTTGATTTCCCCTGTGCTCTACCCAGAACTTGTCAAAATGCGGGATCAGAAAGACTGGCGTGGGTTGAAACGGGTAACAGGACGCGTATTCGCCATTCTGCTGGCCATTTCAGCGGCTCTCCTCCTGACGGCTGCGATAGCAGGCAGAAAACTTTTCCGTCTGATGCTTCATATTCATGTGCCACACACATCTTTTTATATCGCCATCCTGCTCCTTGCCGCCGTTATGAGCCTGCTGATCGTTCCGCTGGAACCGCTCCTGATTGTCGTGGGACAACTCAAGCTGCTGGTCCGCGCCCGCACCATCATCACGCTGCTTTATTTCCCTGCCCTTTATTTTGCAGGAATTGACTACGGTTTGACGGGAGCGTGCATCGCAACGGCTGCCAGCAGTCTCGCCGTTTTCCTCACATGCGCGATCGGTGTGTGGCGGTTTACACGGAGCAGTCACACTTTTGAAAAGTGATCCTAGTTACTCAAACCTTCCCTGATGGCACGTGCAAGCAAACCAATACGCTGACGCAGAAAGCCGCCGGAAAGAAATGTTTTCGGAGCCCGCAATACAGTAAGACCCGCAACCTTCACTGTGCAGTAGCCGATAATATTGAGACGGTACAACCAAGGGCGCACCACAGAAGGACGTTCAAGCCATATCCTGTTTCTGACCGTATAAAAGACGCGCCTGTCTTCACTGCTTTTGGCCAACCAGGGATGCGGCATCTTTTTGCGATCACTCTGTGCGGTATTAGCCTGCCATGACTGATCGATATCGTGAAGACGACTTTCGGGACACAGCCATATGCAGCCGCCATTTTGCGGAATCTGTTGCGAAAACGCATAATCATCGAAGTAAAGATAAAACTCGGTCGGAGGCAATGTGATGCGATCCAGCCATGAGCGCGCGAACCAGATGCCGCCATAGGCTGCCACACCCAGTTCGATGCACCCGCCCTCCAGACGCGCACGACGCTTGCCGCCATTCCAGATATGCCCGATGTTGAAATCGAAAAACGCATCCGGCTCGATCCAGTGAAGAAATTTTCTGGCCACAACTTTCTGATAGGCGCGCTTATCAGCACGATAGCTCATTATCGCATTGTCGGCTGACCCACCGAGACGCTTCCATGCAGCTTCCAATGCCGCCAGAGCACCCTCTTGCGGCACTGTGTCGTCATCCAGCACCCAAAGGAAATCAACATTCTGTCGGGAAGCAGCTTCTTTCAGGCCGGCATGAAAGCCCCCTGCCGACCCCGTGTTCTCAGGCAAACGAACGATCTGTAGAAAATCCGCGCCCATTTCTTTCTGCAAAAGTGCGAGCTTTTTCTGAGCCGACAGCGGCGTTCCATTATCAACAATAATCGCGCTACCTGCCCCGCATTCCCGTGCCGCCGCCAATACCTGCGCCAGAAGATGCGTCCGTTCGCCATACGTCACTGTCACAACACAGGTGGTAAAAAACGCCATCATCAAATACTTTTCTTTCATTCAACCGCGTTTCTAAAAATCACTATAAAGAAACTTCCAGTCGTGCATTCTCATGTTTTTCAATTACAGTAAGAACCCTATCCCGGCACAAAACCAGTTCATTGTCCGGCATCGGATCAGTCCGGCGCCAGTCTGGTTCGGCAAGATCTGCCCCATTCAGGGCTCTGACCAATCCCTCTTGCAACAGAACCTCATGCCAGCGCAGAAAATCCGTTCCTCCAGCAAGCCAGCCTCGACGGATCAATGCATAGCGAAGCGCGGGAGCGGTACGATTGAAGGCGATTTTCAGCCTCTGCACTGGTGGAAAAAGTGGTTTCAGTCGATAGAGCCATGTCGGGCATCCACTGCGCCAGGCATCTGCGATCAGTGAAGCACTGTCGGCCGTTACCACCAGCCGGTTACTGCTTTCGAGAATATCTTTCAATCGCCGGAAATCGACAATCTCGGGGCAAGCCGCATAGCGTGACAGTAGCAGGGAACGAATATTTTCAGGCGTTCGTGGACCGGGAACAACTCGTAGAATCTCACCATTCAGACGAGCAAGTTTTTCTGCCTCATCCAGCATGCACACGACATCTTCCCGGTCATAGGCGAAATGACGCGTCGGTCCCCCTAGTAGAACTGTCGTGCTTCGCCCCGGCTGGGTTGGCCGTGGCATAACGAATGGATGCTGGAGACCTGCACCATTCAACGGCATGGTAAGCTGAATGACATTCCCCGCTGGCGGAAAATCATCCTGTGGCATGAGGATGATCAGATCCAGCCTCGACAGCGCAATCAACCGGGGACGACCAAACTGCACGATGCGCGGGCGACCCCCGAAAGTTTTCTGCAACAGCAAAGCCCGCGGCACAGCTGAACCGAAGGAGAAGATAAGCGCAGGTTCAGTCTCTGGAAGCGCGTTTTCTTGCGTAAACTGATACGGCAACCCCGTCGCCTGCGCGAGCGCTTCGCACTGACCCATCTCCCCTTTTCGACGGGTATCGACAATCAGGATTGAGGGCATGTTTTTTGTAATGGGCGTTACTCGCTGATCGTGCTCATCTGTTAACATGGATACAGCTTTATCAGGGTGATCCACGATATGAACCCGATCAAGTTCTGTTTCCCATTTCCCGAAAATTCTGACAAAACCGGGTTTAACCACGTTTTTCTCACAAAACCAGACCTCACGAAGAAGAAGCGCCTACAGCTGCTCTGGCGTGACAGAAGAACACGAACAGACTACATCGGGCGCATCGGTACCTGAGCCAGAAGCTGGTCGTATCTTCACTGGATGTTATGCCGAATGTTGAGAGTGGTCTTTCCCTTTATCGCTCAACCTCACCAGACACTGCACTCTCTGCCAATCGCCTTTGAAATGGCGCTACGCCATCCCGAAATCGACGTGCATGTCGCCTGCCTTACTCCTCAGCACCTCTCTTATATCCAGTCTCTTGCCGCACTGTATCCGCCTGCCTTCATCACATACGAATTGCTGAAGATGCCAGATTTTCTGCGTCGCAGAATTGAAAGCAGAGGCCCTGAACCGCTCACAAAACTTCTGGTTCTACTTCTGAACCGTTCGTATTTTTCACACTTTCAGGCGATTGTCGTGCCTGAACGGACCTCGCTGTATCTCAAACGCATGGGCCTCCGTAACGTCCGTTTCATCTGGACAAGGCATGGCGCAGGAGATCGGGCAATCGGTTTTGCAAAGGATGTAAAACTCTTCGATTTTGTGCTTCTTGCCGGCAAGAAAGTCGAAGAACGCCTTCTGGCTCAGGGGGCCATCAAGCCGGGTCATTATCATCGTGGCGTTTATGCGAAACTCGATATCGTGCGACGCATGAGGCAGGATGACAGCCACCTGTTTTCCAATGACCGGCCAACAATCCTTTACAATCCGCACTTTTCATCATCGCTTTCCTCATGGCCAACTTTCGGAGAGCGTATCCTTCAGTATTTCGCAAATCAGGATAAATACAATCTGATTTTTGCCCCACATTATCGGCTGTTCAATCATGACGAAGAAACAGGTGAGGCTCTGATCCGTCAGTTTGAGGATTATCCTCACATGCTGATTGATCCCGGCAGCACCCGTAGCATTGACATGACTTACACCATGGCGGCCGATCTTTATCTTGGCGACGTCAGCAGTCAGGTTGCGGAATTCCTGATCCGGCCCCGCCCCTGTCTGTTTCTCAATGCCCACAACGCCAACTGGCAAAACAATCCGAATTATGCGTTCTGGCATCTGGGAGAAGTCATAAACGATCCCCTGCTGCTGCCAGAAGCACTTGATCGCGCTTTCAGCCTGCACCCGCAGTTCGAGGCGCAACAGAAGGCTTATGTAGCCGAAACATTCGAGTTCCCCGATGACGGCCCGACCGCACCCGGCGCAGCCGACGCCATCGTCGATTTTCTCAGACGACCTTCACACGTCTGAAACCGCTTTATCTACCAACAATTTCCTCAACACGGCTCATCACATTCTTTCCCGTCTGCTCAAAGTGAGCCTCTCCGAAACGCTCCAGAACGACACGCCGCGCTTCCGCTCCCATTGATGATAGCGATTCCGGCTTTTCGAGCAGTTCTTGCAAAGCATTTGCAAAAGCCTCTGGATTTTCAGGTGGCACGATCCGGCCCGTCTTGTCCGTAATGGTGAATGGCATTTCTCCCGCCCTGGAAGCGACCACCGGCAGCCGCGCAAGCATTGCTTCGTGGGCTCCGAGACAAAACCCTTCCCACAGAGAAGGCTGGGTATAAAGATGCAGTCCAGCCAGAAAAGCAGGGGGATCACTCACATATCCGACAAGCCTTACAGGTAGATTATCCCGGGCAATCATGGCTTCCAGCCGCGCTCTTTCCTCTCCTTCGCCAGCAATCAGCACCTCAAAAAGCGGTAAAGTGCTTTTGCCATGCAACAATGAAATTGCAGCGCAAAGCGTGTCATAACCTTTCACAGGATGCAGCCGTCCCAGTGTGCCAATCCTGAGAGTTTCACCGGGTTTCCAAGGGGATGCCTGAGGAAAATCCTCATGTGCGCAGAAAATGGGCCAACGCAGGATCCGATCCGGCGCGATCCCCAATGTTCTTCGCGTCATCTGTTCGACACAGGCAGAGTCTGCAATCCACAAAGCAGACCGATTGCGAAGCAGCCGCAGAAGCCGCGCATTCATTGGCTTCAAGCGCGCCGAATGCTGCCAGCTCACCACGGGCACACGGAGAAATTTTCCCACAACTTGCCCGAGCAAAGTCGCGCGCGTGAGCGAGGTCCAGATCACATCAGGTCGATAGGCCGCCATCTCACGCTTCAACCACAGAAAGGCTGAAACATGATCCGTGCGGCTCCCTTCTCGGACATGGACACGCAATCCAGCGCGTTCCATTGGGGCAATCGCTTTGCCGTCACGCCGGGCCAAGGCAAATATCTCGACATGATGACCCAGTTTGCGCATCACGCCGGTCACGTCAGGAACCGGTAACGCTGCCCCTCCCCCTTCTACAGAATTGATGACATAGGCAATTTTCATGAGAATTTCTTACTTTCTGAATGCCATAAGTCTTCATGCAGGCAGGAAGTCTATTGCTCAAAGAGCGACTTCTGTCGGATAGCGCCTCAGGGTTACAGGCGCAATCGTACTAGCCTTCGGAAAAAGAAACTTTCATGACATTCACATCTCCTCACCTTATCCCACCTCATCAAATGGGATGGGGCGAGAGACACGCTGATTGACGTCCGGTGTCAGGCGGTGGGCAACGGGAGGAAAAGCGCGAGAACGACATTCAGTCCAGTCGCAGAGGTGACAGGAGATCCCGATTGGCGTTGGAGTGGATGTCAGATTGATAAAATCAGAATACACAATTTCATCTGCCCGTGAGATATCACACCCAATGGTCACAACATGCACCGGCCGCACTTCGCCCCACTGGGTCACAATGCCCGAAACAGTGCGAGCGACAGACAGAAATTTCATCCCGTTTGTAAATTCCGTGAGTTGAACCTGTATGTTTCCAGGAGTGGAAAAAGCCATGCAGGCGTTCCAGTTCGGACAGGGGTTGCCCTGTTTCGGGATGGGAAAACCGCAAGCGGAAAAACTTTTGGTGATGTTTCCAGCCGGATCCGTCCTCACGAAAAAAAACGATACACCTCTGGCGCCCGGCCTCTGCAAACTGGCTACTCTCTGCGCAGCCTGCTGATAGGAGACACCAAACTTCATGCAAAGAATATCAAGATCGTAACGGCAGGAAACCGCAGCTTCCAGAAAAGATTCGTAAGGCATCAACAGAGAGGCAGCCGCATAATTGGCCAGACCGATGTGCAGAAATGTTCTGGCCTCTTCTGAACTGGGTTTTTCCTCATCGATGATATTTTTTATGACATCTGCCGCTTCAAACAGCATCAACTGAAAGGCCATCTGGAAGCCACGACTTTCGCGAGGCAGCAGATAGGAGAGTGTCAATGTTTTATGTGCCGGATCATATTGCCTGAGCATATCATCGACCGGCTGCACCTGCACGATAACACCGTGTTTGAGGCGAAGGCGTGTCGCTATGGCATGGTTCAGTTCTGACTGTGGGATATCCGTGGAAAACCCAAGATCTTTTGCCATATCATGTCGCAGGATCTCAGCGGCGCTTTCCAGAGTGGGAAAGTAATTCAAACGCTCATCATAAATACGTCTGATTTCCTCCTTGGGCAGGATAACCCTTCGGCCACCCGGCAACGCCATTCCTTCTGCCTCATGTCGGGCAGCCAGCCATGCCTGATGCAACGCCAGAATAGCACGCGCTACATTCGGCTGAGCCGCAACGGCGGACAACTCATGTCCAGCCCCCTCCAGACTGGTGCCCAGTTCAGGGTGTGCAAGGGCTTCCCGCAATTGCGCTTCCAGCTTCTGTTCTTCCGTTCCGGACAGAACCTCGATACCGACATCCAATGTCCGGGCCAGCTTGATCAGCAGGGATGCAGTGATGCTGCGCTGATCATGTTCGATCAGATTGAGATAGCTGGCCGAAATTCCGAGACGCGTGGACAGTCCCTGCTGCGAGAGATTTCTCTCCTGCCTCAGGCGCCGGATAATATGCCCGATCCGTGTGGAGGAAGCCTTCACCATGACAAGTTTTACAAATACAGATTCTTAATTGTAAAGAAATTTACAACATTCATCTGCGATCTGCCTTTCTCTATAGAAATAAAAATCGAACTCATCTTAACTGAACATGTCGCACAAAAGAAGAAAGAGACGAACATGTCAGTCAGTGCCATTGAAAAATTCATCTCCGACCCGAAGAGATTCGCGGGAATCCGTCGCGATTTCACAGCTGCGGATGTGGCGCGTCTCTCTGGTTCATTCCGGATCGAGCATACGCTTGCCCGTATGGGAGCAGAACGGCTGTGGAAGCTTCTGCACGAAGAGCCTTACATCAATTCTCTGGGAGCCCTGACAGGCAACCAGGCGATGCAGCAGGTCAAGGCAGGGCTGAAAGCCATCTATCTGTCAGGCTGGCAGGTCGCTGCGGACGCCAATCTGGGGGAACAGATGTATCCCGACCAGTCGCTCTATCCCGCCAATTCGGTGCCTGCGGTGGTCCGGCGCATCAACAACGCCCTGCGTCGCTGTGATGAGATCGCGACCATGGAAGGGAATAAGGACAAGACCTACTGGATGGCGCCGATCATTGCTGACGCGGAAGCCGGCTTCGGCGGTTCGCTCAACGTGTTCGAACTGATGCGCTCCATGATTTCCGCTGGTGCGGCAGGCGTTCATTTCGAGGACCAGCTGGCCTCCGAAAAGAAATGTGGTCATCTGGGAGGGAAGGTTCTCATTCCGGTCTCCCAGCATATTCGGGTTCTGAACTCGGCGCGGCTGGGCGCTGATGTCGAAGGCGTTCCGACGGTGCTGATCTGCCGCACGGATGCGCATTCCGCTCAGCTTCTCACCTCCGACATCGACGAGCGGGATCATCCGTTCCTGTCGGGAGAGCGCACGCCGGAAGGCTTCTTCCGCATCAAGGAAGGTCTGGGCGTTGAATATGCGATTGCCCGCTCCCTCGCCTACGCGCCCTACGCCGACCTTCTGTGGTGGGAAACGTCCGAGCCCAATCTGGAGGAAGCGACGCAGTTCGCCGAAGCCATCCATGCCAAGTTCCCCGGCAAGCTTCTGGCCTACAACTGCTCACCGTCCTTCAACTGGAAGAAGAAGCTCTCCGAAAAGGAGATCGCCAACTACCAGAAGGAACTGGGCAGGCTCGGTTACAAGTATCAGTTCGTCACGCTCGCGGGTTTCCATGCCTTGAATTACTCCATGTTCAAGCTGGCGCATGGCTACGCATCGCACGGCATGGCGGCTTACTCCGAGCTACAGCAGGCCGAATTCGCGGCGGAAGCCGATGGTTACACGGCCACCCGCCACCAGCGCGAGGTCGGAACCGGCTGGTTCGATATGGTGGCCACAACGGCCAGCGGCGGCCAGTCCTCCACCACGGCCATGCATGGCTCGACGGAGCATGATCAGTTCCACGACAAGCCCCACGGCACGCCCGATAGCCACCAAACGAAACCCAGTCCTGAACTCACTGCGTGAGAATAGAAACTCTCTCAGCATCCGCACGCTGTCCTGCCTTTCATGAGGCAGGACAGTCTTTTCCGGAGACACACAATGACAACACGTATCCAGACAAACGGTCTCAACGTGCATCCCGCACTCCACGCATTCGTAGAGAAGGAACTGCTTCCCGACACCGGCGTGACTTCCAGGGATTTCTGGGCTGGTGTTTCCGGGCTTGTCAGAGATTTCTCGCCGAAAATCCGTGATGCGCTTCAGGAGCGCAGCCGTCTCCAGTCAGAAATCAACAAATTCCTGACGCAGCACCGTGACACCGATACGGAAACACAGACGCATTTCCTGCGCCAGATCGGCTATATCGAAGAGCAGCCGGAAACTTTCTCCGTGACGACCGGTAATCTCGATCTCGAGATCTGCCAGATCGCCGGACCGCAGCTGGTGGTGCCGGTGAATAACGCCCGTTATGCCCTGAACGCCGTCAATGCCCGTTGGGGCAGCCTGTACGATGCGCTTTATGGCACGGACGCCATCCCGCAGGACGCACCTCTCGCGCCGGGCGCCACATTCAACCCGCAGCGTGGTCGCGCCGTTGTCCGTCGCGTGCGTGTGTTTCTGGATGAAACGGTTCCGTTGGCATCCGGTAGTCATGACGAAGTTCGCCGTTATTACGTCCAGAACGGTAAGCTGTTGGCGCAACTGACAAACGGGCAGGAAACCGGCCTGAGCACTGTTTCGCAATTTGTCGGCTACACCGGTTCCGAGGAAAATCCAGAACGGATCGTGCTGGTCAATAACGGGCTGCATATAGAACTGCGCATCGACCGCTCCACACCTGTCGGCAGCACGGATCCGGCCGGTATCAGCGACGTGCAGATTGAGTCCGCTCTCAGCACGATCATGGATTTTGAGGACAGTGTCGCGGCGGTCGATGCCGTGGACAAGGTCCTTGTCTACCGCAACTGGCTTGGTCTCATGCGCGGCACGCTGCTGGCCCGCTTTGCACGTGGTTCATCCATTGTTGCGCGTGAAATGAACAAAGACAGACGCTACACCGCGCCTGATGGTTCAACGCTTTCGCTTTCGGGCCGCAGTCTCCTCCTAGTGCGCACGGTCGGGCATCACATGTTCACCGATGCCATTCTGGACGGGGATGGCCGGGAAGTGCCGGAAGGCGTGCTCGACGCCATGATCGCCGCCGTAGCTGCTCTCCATGACCTGCGTGGAACAAACAAAGGAGGAAACAGCGCGAGCGGATCCGTCTATATCGTGCGTCCGAAAATGCACGGATCGAAGGAAGTCGCGCTTTCACGGGAGATTTTCGCCCATATCGAAGACCTGCTGGCTCTTGAGCGCAACACCCTCAAAATGGGCATCATGGATGAAGAAAGACGCACCAGCATCAACCTGGCCGCCTGCATCCGCGAAGCGAAAGAGCGCGCATTCTTCATCAACACCGGCTTCCTCGATCGCACGGGAGATGAAATCCACACCTGTATGCGCGCCGGTCCTGTCGTTCGCAAAGGAGAGATGAAAAACAGCCGCTGGATCAAGGCCTATGAACAGCGCAACGTGGCGATCGGTCTGGCCTCCAACCTGCGGATTGGTCCCGACGGACATGGACAAGTCGGCAAGGGCATGTGGGCCATGCCGGATCGCATGAACGACATGATCGAACAGAAAGGCGCGCAACTACGGGCGGGTGCCAGCACGGCATGGGTGCCGTCGCCGACAGCGGCCACCCTGCACGCGCTGCACTATCACGCCACCGATGTTGCTTCTGTGCAGAAGGATCTTTCACAAAGACCGGCAGCACCTCTCGATGAGCTTCTGACGATGCCGTTGGCGGCAGGCGACGAGCGCTGGTCGGAAGAGGAGATCATGCATGAGCTGGACACCAACCTGCAAAGCATCCTCGGCTATGTCGCCCGATGGGTGGATATGGGGGTTGGCTGCTCGAAAGTGCCTGATCTCAATGATGTTGGCCTGATGGAGGATCGCGCTACGCTACGCATCTCGTCCCAGCATGTCTCCAACTGGCTGATGCATGGGATTGTCACCGAAGAACAGGTGGAACGTGCGATGGCCCGTATGGCCCGGCTGGTGGATGAACAGAACCGCGATGAACCGGGCTATGTGCCGCTTTCCACGCACCAGCACGGGCCAGCCTACCTCGCCGCACGGGATCTGGTGTTCGCCGGTGCTTTCCAGCCCAACGGCTATACGGAAGCGATCCTGCATACCCGTCGGCGGGAAGCGAAAGCGCAGCATGTGGAATGCGAACTACATCTGCATGAGGACACACCGCTGCGTTACGCAGGATAAGTGATCCAGTCGCAAAAGGGGCGATCAACCCATTGATACGGGTTGATCGCCCTCTTCATTCAGAAATCACACAAAATCAGTTTTTTCTGACAGCCCAGCCCGTCTCTTTCAGCGGAAAGGACAGCAGGATGGCTATGACAACACCAATGAGGAGCGGCAGGAACGCATGCTGGTATCCTTCCATTGTCAGATCGGTGCTTTTACCCATCAAGGCGGAAACCAACGGAGACATGATTCCTGTGGTTCCGAACACGAGGAAATTCATCACACCAGCGGCAGTACCCTTCACCTCCGGCGGATTGGCTTCCTTCATGGTCGAAAAAGGGATCATGGCGGCGCCAGATGCAATGCCCATGACAAGTGCAACCATGTATTTCGGCATGACGCCAACCGGCACGTAAACCGCACAGACGGAACAGGCGAGAAGAACGAGCGCGCCGCCGATGAGCACAGGCTTGCGACGGCCGATCTTGTCGGAAATCCAGCCCAGCAGCGGGCAGCCGATCACCCAGCCGATCGGAACCATGGACACATCGGAAGCCGCGAACGCCATGGATGTGTGTTCCCCACCGCTCAGCATGGAAGCACCCCAGCCAAGCGCGCCGATGGTTGTGGGAACGAACAGAAGCCCACCGATCAGACCCGCATACCAACTCTGAGGGTTGGAGAAGATGATTTTGAAAGGCTTGATCAGATTGCCCACAGTGAGGTCACCATGATGGTGGGCGCTGTCACCGGAATCGCGAGGCATGATGACCCACACAGCCGCGGCGAGCACCAGTCCAAGCACACCAAATCCCAGCCACACATGCGGCCATGCTACATGGAATGACCCATTGGGATCAATGAGCATGCGGGTTGGCTTGGACCCGAACGCAGCGCCTGCCATACCGAGACACTGTGTCAGACCAACGAAAAGAGCGAGTGTCCGAGCGGGAAGATAGCGGGCTGCGACATAGGATGAACCGACAAAGGCGCAGATCGCACCGATGGCCTGAATGACATAGCCACCGACGCCGGCGACTGCACTTCCCTGCGCAAAGATCAAGCAGCCCACAGCAGTGATTCCGATGAAGCCCGGCAGGATGGCATGCGCGCCATAGCGGTCCAGCAGCACGCCAACGACGAGCGCCATCAGAGCGTAAACAATGTAGTAGGATGCAATCATCAGGCCGAGATGGCTGTTGCCCCATGCGGCCGCCAATTCATGCTGCATGATGCCCGGCGCTGACCGGATTGCATATTGATAGAAATAGAACAGCGCACAGAGAAACCATGCCAATACGTAAAGCGGCTGGAGTTTCTGGGGCTGTCCGGCGGGGGCGGCAACTGGCTCGGCGGACGCGCCTGCAGGAGGTGCTGTTGGCGGCATGAAGTCTCCGTTGGAGATGATATTCAGACGAAACAGGCGACCCTGAGGCCGCCTGTCGAAGAAGGTCGAACCGACTTATTTCGCGGGTGGCCGACCGTTGGCAGTCGCCACGTGTCGTCCCCATGAAATGAGTTCGCTTGTGCAGTCATCACGAGGAATCACGCATTCGATCAGCACTGGTCCGCCTTTGTGGGCCACAGCGGCTTTCACAGCATCGTCAAGCTCACCGATGGAAGTGGCGCGGAAACCCTTACCCTTACCATCCTGTGCGTTGAACGTGTCGATGATACCGGCGTAATTCCAGTTCTTGATGTTGTTGTAAGGACCGTCGTGGATTTCCACTTCGATCGTGTAACCCGCGTTATTGATCAGGAAAATGATCACCGGCAGGTTCCGGCGCACCATCTGCCCAACTTCCTGCGCCGTCAGCTGGAACGACCCGTCACCGACCATGAGGATGTTGCGACGTTCTGGCGCAGCTACGGCGTAACCGAACATGGACGGTACGGACCAGCCGATATGCCCCCACTGCATTTCATATTCCACACGTGCGCCACGCGGAAGTTTCGTGCGGGCGACGTTGAACCATGAATCACCAGTCTCGCCGAAGATGGTGGTGTCAGACGTGACAATGGACTGAAGCGTGCGCTGGATATGTTCGCGCGTCAGTTTGCCATCTTTCTTTGCGTTTTCAGGCGCGGTTTCCGTCACACCACCACCGATACGCTTATATTCGACCATCGTGGCGTCTTTCTTTGCCTTGCCAGCAAAGTATTTCGTCACGCCATCCAGAACATCACGCAGGTGGATGTTGTCGAATGTCTGATCACCGACCTTCGTAATATCCTTATCGGCATTCACGACATTTGCGCCCCGGGGCCATGCCGTCCAGCCTTCGGTGGAATAATCGTTGAAGATACAGCCCAGTGCGAAAACACTGTCCGCCCAGTTGAAGATATCAGCGACTTTTGGCGAACTCGCGCTTCCCCAGAAGGTGCCGATATAGTTGGCATGATCTTCGGGGAAAAAGCTTTTCGCCGCGCCCATGGTTGCAACACAGCAACCCAGCGCATCAGCGAGACGAATGGCAGCCTCTTCAGCCCCTGCGGCACGAAGCTTGCTACCGACAAGAATGACTGGCTTCTGCTTGCTCTCGATGAATTTGGAAACAGCTTCAACAGCAGCTTTCAGCGTTTCCGGATCTGAAGCAGGTTCGTTCAGCAAAGAACTGATCGGACCCGGAGCACGACAAGGCTGAGCGGAAACATTGCAGGCGATTTCGATATAGGCAGGCTTCTTCTCGCGAAGCGCCGTCCGGATGGCATGATCGATCTTTTCCGGTGCATCTTCGGCAGAGATGATGGAAACAGCAGCACAAGTCAGTTCTTTTGCGATGCGCAGCTGGTAGCCGTAATCCGTAGTGCCAATGGTGTGATGCAGGATGTGACCGCTGGCGTGATCGTTGGAGTTAGGCGCGCCGGAAACAAGGATGACCGGCAGGTTCTCAGCGTAAGCACCACCGATGGCATTGAGGGCGGAAAGGGCACCAACACTGAAGGTAACGATACAGGCGCCAGCTCCATTGGCGCGTGCATAGCCTTCTGCCGCGAAACCACAGTTCAGTTCGTTCGAGCAGTAAACCTGTTCGCAATTCTTGTTTTCAAGAAGCTGGTCGAGCAGGACGAGATTGTAATCGCCAGCCACAGCAAAGTGATGCTTCAGGCCGATCTGGGCGAAACGTTCCGCGAGATATGTACCGACTGTATAAGACATGTCTTTTTTATCTCCTTGTGTCCCGACCCGTTATTGCTGGAAAGGCAGATAACGGAACGTGGCGTAAACCGTGTTTCCTGTCGTTGTCGGATTGACGCTGTCGCCAAAACCGTCATCGCCCTTGAAAGCGAATTTGCGGATGTAGGTGTATTGCAGGCCGCCCATCACGCTGCCGTAATGGCCGTCCAGAAAGTGCCACCATCCGCCGACAGTGAACGAGGCAAGTGTTCGGGTCTGCGCATTGCAGGTTCCGAATTCGATATCGCACCCGGCAAGATTCTGGTCGGTCACACCGTATCCATACTGGTTGCCATCAGCCGCGACGAAGCGCTTCTTTCCGGCAGCCTCGACACCGCCGTAAAGATACAGCAGCACCGATTTGTTAGGATGACCGATCAACCCGAGCGATCCCCTGATCTCGGGGATTGGAGCCATTTGGCCACGACTGTTAAAAGTTGTATCAGGAATCAGGGTCGGACCATATCGCCCGATCCCCTCGCCCGCGATCACATTTCCCGCGAGCTGTAGCTTCGGGGTCCCAAGCGGCACCGTCATGCCACCGCCAACACCGCCACCGAACCGTGTGTCCTTATGGGTGTGCGCCGCGCCCGGAGACTGGATTACGGAGCGGAACCAGCGCGCCAGACCAAACACTTCGTAGTGCCCGACAGACGTATCGACTGCCCCTTTAAGCACCACATCCGGCGCAGGATTATCCGTATAATTTGTTTCCGGATTAAGCAGTGCACCGCCGCTATTCTGATAATACACACGAGCACCGACTTTTTCGTTTCCCACAGCCGGCAGATAACCTCCTGAGGACATTGCCGAGGAAAAGCCCACGGTTGCCTGCGGATCTTCGATTGACAAGGAGAGCCAGTATTTTTCGGCCCAATCTTTTGTCAGACGAATCTGGGGAACGCGAGTGAACGTAATGCCGGGAATCTGGTTATTATCGGTGACAGCAGGAAGCTGTTCACTTCTGGCCAGCACTCCCTTGGCATAGTTCGTGGTCAGGCTCCATGCCTGCCCCATGAGAACATGGAAGCCCAACTCCTTGTCGGCAAACGTGAAATACCCCTGACGCAGTCGGGGAACATATCCACTGATCTGCACGCTGTTGGTGCTGCCACCAGAGCCACCAAAATCGGTTTCGATATAGGCCTGAAGACGAATGGCACTCGTCGGATTTGCTTCAAGCAATGTGGAAAAACGGCTAAGCTGGGCGGAAAGACGCTCTTCGCTCAACCCGTGGTTCGGACTATTGGCATAAGGGAAATTGTTCCACGCGGTCGCTGGACCACTCGCCAAGTCTGAATCACGCCAGATATTGGACAACTCAAGAAAGCCACCTAGCCTGACGGAAATATTACCAATACTGAACACTGGCGGCAGATGATCCACCTCCGTCTGGGTAATGGCCAGAGGGCTGGAGGAACTCAGATCGATTGATGAGTTCTTTTCTTCAGACGCCGCTGCAATTGGTTGGCCCCCATTGTCATCAGGCCCACCAAGATGAAGGAATGGCCGCGCACGCTGGGCCCGCTGAGGATCATCTGAAAAGAGAGGCTGCGGTTCGACGGGGGTGTTGTCAGAACTGGACGCAATGACGCCAACTCCGTGACCAGACATCGCACTGTTCGCATGAACCGCAGACGCACGGCCTTTAACAGCGTCTTTATGCGCTGAAACGATCCGACCAGGATGACGATGCTGCTCTATAACCAGCACTTTCTGTTCAAGTCGTTTGATCTGCTCCTTGATGGCCGCCAGATCCGCGTCATCGTCCGCTTTTGCCGGGGACACATATGCCACAGTCAGCCCCACCACCCCGGCGCACATTTTGGCAACACGGGATGACTTTTCCAGTCTGATGAAAGGATAGACAAAAAGTCGTGACATCGCGCGCTCTTGTAGAGGCAATGTCTTTGCAATGGTTTGACAAAAATCAAACGGAGAATAAATTTTTTTTTAGAATACCTGTTTTCGACAGTTTACCGCCGATCTCGCACAAAGAAGCAGCGGGAACTTTGTCCATCTATGCAAAAAATTTCAATCGGAAAATATCACATTTCTGCAACATATCCAGCCGCTCTGCATAAACATCCTTTGCTCCAAAAACATAATCCTCCCTCCCCTCAACAGCAAAACCCACTTTACAAACATACCGTCTGGACGGTATGTTTCAGTATGAGCCAAGGAACGAAGCGCACAAAACGACCCGAAGCCGTTAAAAGTGACGTCCTGAATGCAGCCGCCCGCATTCTGACAACTAAAGGGATTCAGTCTTTCACACTGGACCTCGTGGCGAAGGAAGCAGGTGTAAGCAAGGGTGGATTACTCCATCATTTCGCGAATAAGAAATCCCTGCTGGACGGTCTGTTTCTGCGGGAAATGGAGGTCTTTCGGGAGGACATCATTTCTTCCATGGCAAAAGATCCTGTGAAAGAAGGCCGAGCCGTTCGGGCTTATATAGGGCTTGGTCGGACGGAAACCCTACAAGACGATGCTCCGCCGTTATTACGGCACTTACTGGCGGTTATGCTTCTGGAACCCCAGTTCTGCACTGACTGGACACATCATTACTGGGAAACGATCAAATCAGTCGGATTGTTTGATGAGATCACCACTCCGGGCCTTTTGTCCTGCCTTGCTGCGGACGGTCTTTCACTCTGGAATATTCTGGGTGTGAACATCATTGAACAGACCTCCCGAGATGATCTGTACAAATTGATCGCGCAGTTAACATCTCCATCAAAAGAATCAGAACAATAAAATGTTCTTGTCACAATTAAAAATAACGGATTCCCGAAAACTCAACACCCAAGATTTTGACTGCACACATCCCGTCATCGTCATGGAATCTATCCTACGTTGAGAAATATCCGTTTCCCGGAATATACCATGTATTATCATTCATTTTCGAAATACTTACTACATTGTGCAGCTCTGGTGCCATTGCTTTACTGCACAGCGTGTAAACCAGCATCGAATACGTCAAAAAAGACGTCGTCCACACCCGTCGAAGCAATAAAAACAGTCGAGGAAAGGCAAAATCTTTCCATTTTTACCGGCACTTATAGTATGACGCGCAGCATGCCCCTTGCTTCCGCTCAGGCTGGCCGCATTGCCTCTACGTTGGTGACTTCAGGGCAGTTTGTCCGAAAAGGGCAAGCCCTTGTCACGTTTGATAACACGGCCGCACTTGAAGGCGTCGCGCAAGCGGAAGGTGAATTGGAAGCAGCCCACGCTGACGCAACACAAAGCGCACTGTTGTCCAAAAGAAGCCGTGGTCTGGATACCGTCGGCGGTCTGTCGACCGAAATGGTTGAAGCACGCGCTTTTTCGGCAAAGGCGTCCCATGGGAAAAGGAGTGCTGCCTTGGCGTCCCTGCATCAGGCTCAAATACAGGCAGCAGAAACCGTGGTTCGCGCACCCGAAGATGGGTTGATCACCAGCGTTTCAGGCGTTCCGGGTAGCGTGACAGACGCGGGAAGAGAAGTGGTGCGTCTGGCCTCAGGCGATCCAGAAGTGCGTATATATGCTTTATCGACTTCGCCCATGAAAGTGGGCGATGAAGCCTGGGTCAATACATTACCAGACCCCGCCCATCATTTCGTCCATGCGGTCATTCGTGAAATTGACGGTGCCGCTGATGTGACAAATCAGATGCGCGGTATCCGTCTCACACTGGATAAGCCTCTACCTGTCGCTGTGAACACTGCCGTCAGAGTAACCTTTACTTCTCCGCAAGATCGATTTCTCGCGCGTGTGCCTCTGACAGCACTGATCGACAATGAAAATGACACTGCCCATCTTTGGGTTATTACAAAAACCGACGAAAAATCACGGACTGTTTTACGCCAGGTGAATGTCATCGCTCTGCGAGGCGCAGATGCGCTGGTCAAGGGGCTTCAGTCTGGAGAAATAATCGTTGCCAGTGGTGCGGATACTCTCAAATCCAATCAAATTGTAAAAATAGCTGACCTGTTAAGTGAACAGTGATGATGGAACGATTTAACCTTTCACGGTGGGCGGTTCATCACCCGGCCCTTATCGGCTTTCTCATGGTCACGCTTTTTCTGGCGGGCGGCTATGAATTCAATCACCTAGGCCGCGCCGAAGATCCTGCTTTCACCCTCAAGAATATGATCGTTTCCGCCCAATGGCCGGGCGCGAGCGCCGAGCAGATGCAGAAACAGATCGCGGCTCCTCTCGAACAGGGGCTGCGCAATGTCGAGGCTATTGATACGCTCAGCACCTATTGCATCGCATCTGCTTGCGTCACGCAGATTTTTTTAAAAGATGACGAACTGAAGGAACGTGTCCCTGCCATCTGGCAACAGATCCGCAATAAAGTTTCGGATATCGCGCCAGATCTTCCTCCCAACGCTGTACTCGCGGCGAATGATGACTATGCCGATGTCTATGGCTACGTTTTTACGTTAACAGGAAGCGAAAATGCTACACTGGTCAAAACGGCAGAGGCCCTTCAGAAGACATTTCAACGCATACACGATGTAGGGAAAGTTCAGATCATTGGGGCAATGCCCCAACAGATCCATGTTGATGTGGACCCGCAGCAGCTTTCCACGACGGGCCTGAGTATCGACCAAATTTCTCAGGCCCTTCGTCAGCGCACAGGCCTGGCCCAGGCAGGCGTTGTGGATTTCACAACGGAGATTCCCTTAAGTGTCTCTGGAACGCTTGACGGGGTTTCGTCCATTGAGAATGCCCCTGTGCGAGGACAGCCCGGTATTGTACGGGTGCGTGAAATAGCAGAGGTTGGCAGGGATTATTCTGATCCGCCTCCTTCTCTTGTCCGTTATGGCGGCAAACCGGCCGTTGTTATTGCCGTTGCCATGACACAGGGCGGGGATGGGCTGACGCTCGGAAAATCATTACGTCAGGCTGCGGCGCAGGCGGCAGCAGAACTTCCCGCAGGCATGAAACTCACTCAGGTGGAAGACCAGAGTCTTGTCATACAGGAAGCGGTCAACACCTTTCTGATTAAATTTCTTGTTGCCCTGACAGTCGTTTTGCTGGTTGCTTTTGTCAGCCTCGGCTGGCGTGCGGGTATCATTGTTGCTCTCTCTGTTCCTCTGACACTGTCGGGGGTCGCTCTCTACATGGGCGCAAAAAATATTGGTCTGGACAGAATCTCTCTGGGTGCGCTGATTCTGTCTCTTGGACTTCTGGTTGACGACGCCATCATCAGCATCGAAGCCATGGTGGTGCAGCTCGAACTGGGCCGCAGCAGGGAGGAAGCCGCGTCCTATGCCTGGACCCATACCGCTTTCCCCATGCTTACCGGCACTTTACTGACAGTTGTCAGCTTCCTTCCGATTGGTCTGGCGAACTCGACAACAGGTGAATATGCGGGAGAAATTTTCTGGGTAAGCGGAGCGGCTTTGCTGTTCAGCTGGATTGTTGCGGTCGTCTTTATTCCATTTCTGGGGATGCATCTGCTCCCTGAACCGAAACGCGCGATGCCTGAAGACACCCCGTCCCCAACTCCCCGTCACAAGCTTTCAGAAAAATTCCAGAATATTCTTCACGAGACGCTACACCATAACCGCCTTGTCGTAGGGATCACCCTGCTTCTGGTAGCCATGGCTGCTGGCGGCATGTTTCTGGTGGATCAGCAGTTCTTTCCCCAGTCTGACAGACCTGAACTCCTTGTTGATGTAGCAATGGAGCCCGGTACGGCAATCGGGCGGACAAGCGCCGTTGTCAGTCGGTTGGAACACCAGCTTACTGGACAAAAATCACTCCGTCATATGGAAGCGCATATTGGTGATGGTGCGCCCCGTTTCTATCTACCTTACGGCCCCGCCACGCCGAGTTCCGCACACGCAACCCTTCTGCTCGTTGCCCAGAATATCCATGCCAGAGAAGAGCTGATTGGAAAGATCAATGCAATCACACTGCCTGTGGGGGTGCATCTTAATATTCAGCGTCTGTCACTTGGACCGACTGCCGATTTTCCCGTTCAATACCGTATCATTGGTTCCGATCCGGAACGCCTGCGCTCGATTGCCCGTGACGTGGAAGCTGTTTTACGCGACACAAATGGCGCTATCGCTGTTCAGTCGGACTGGGGTAATCGCACGCCGACACTGACTTTCGATGCTGACCCGGACCGTCTGGCGACATTCCAAACCGACCGCACGAACGTTGCCTCCCAACTGCAATCCGCACTTTCCGGCGAGATCGCGGGGGATATTCCTGATGGGCATCGACATACAGCCATCATAGTCCGTGCAAATGCGGCCTTCCGGTCTGATCCCGGACGGTGGACAGACATTCCCGTAAACACTGGCGCTGGTGTTGTGCCTCTGGGGCAATTAGGGGCGATAAGAACCACAAGTGCCTTTCCAATTCTTTGGCAGCGAAATGGCGAACTTTGCATGACGGTTCAGTCGAATGTCGAGAATGGCATTCAACCCTCCCGTATCGTACAGGTGGCAGCCTCCGGCATTGCCACTATCCAGACGCACCTCCCCGCTGGCTATCGGATCGAAATTGGTGGCGATGAGGAACTGTCCTCTACTGCTGATAACGCGATTTTTTCTCTTCTTCCCCTCACGGGCGCAGTGGTGCTGCTGCTGTTGATGGTTCAGCTACAAAGTCTGAGCCGCTCTTTGCTTGTTATTTTCTCGGCTTTGCTTGGACTGGTCGGGTCTGTAGGAGCCCTGCTTGTTTCCGGTGCTCCTTTTGGTTTTGTCGCATTGCTGGGCCTGATCGCTCTGGCCGGCATGATCATGCGCAACACCATTCTGCTGGTTGATCAGATTCAGCAAAACCATCGTGCAGGCATGCTCTCTGAAGACGCCGTTATCCACGCCACCATGACCCGCGCGCGTCCTGTTATCCTGACGGCCATCTCTGCCATGCTGGCTTTCATCCCTTTAAGCTTCAATGTTTTCTGGGGCCCTATGGCCATCACCATGATCGGTGGGCTGGCTGGTGGCACTCTGCTGACCCTGATAGCCCTGCCCGCCTTTTACACGCTCCTGTTTACCCAAGCGAACAACCAACCAGGGAACTCGCTCCATGCCTGATGTACGTTCCCTCTTCAGGTATGGAAGCAGGCTGCTCATTGCCCTCTCTGTCAGTCTGTCCAACTGCACGATGGGTCCGGATTTTGTGCCACCCAAGCCAGCATTACCAACCCAGTGGCAAAATAGCAGTCCCTCTGTCTCATCCCGCCCAATCACGCCCGAATGGTGGAAAATGTTCAATGACCCAGCATTGGACAGCCTTATGAGGCGGGCTGCGCTGGGCAATCCAGATATGGCAATGGCCATTGAACGGATTAAGGCTGAGCGTATTCAGCGCGGAGCGGTTTCCGCAGAAGGCATGCCAAAACTGAATGCACAGGCGAGTTACAGCCGCGAACGACTTGGCACCGCCGGTGTTGGCGATGTTCTGAAACCTCTCCTAGGGATTGGTTCAGATGAAGGTGGAAGCGGACCTGACGGTGTAACCTATTCCAATTACAGTCTGGGCGGTGCCGCATCCTGGGAACTGGATCTCTGGGGACGTCAGCGTCGTATGCAGGAGACCGCCGATGCCGAATACACTGCCGTGCAGGCTGATGGTGATGCCCTGCGTCTTTCCTTGCAGGCAGAAATTGCACGCACCTATTTTCAGTGGCGTTACCTTAATGATGCCTTGAACAGGACCGAGACGAAACTGGATATTGCCCAGAAGACCTTGAATATTGCCCACGCTGTGCAAAGTCGTGGACTTCTCGCACCCGTCGATCTAGATGACCAAAAAACCCTGTGTCACAGATATCTTGCTGAACGCTATGAACTCGATACGAAACGGGTTTCCCTTCAGCGCGCCTTGGCCACATTGGTTACAGGGCGCCCGGACACCGTGCTGCCGGAACTCTCCCATCCAGCACCTTTGCAAAGTCAGAAGATCCCGCATATCACCCCCGACATTCCTTCTGAAATCGCCAGAAATCGTCCTGATATCCGTGCAGCAGAGGCGCGTCTGCATGCTGCAACAGCAGCGATCGGTGTTGCCAAGGCCGATTTTTATCCACGTGTTCTTCTCACAGGGCAATTCAGCGTGGATGCCCTGACTGTCGCGCAACTTGGCTGGAACGCCCGCAACACATCGTTTGGTCCTTCCATTTCACTTCCCATTTTCAATGGGGGCCGCCTTTCCCGCCAGCTTGAACTCCGTCACTCGCAGGAACGCAGCGCGGGTATTGCCTATCAAATGACCGTCATGAACGCCTGGCGCGAAATCGAGGACATTCTCGCAAAACAACGTTTTTTCAACTCCCGTCATGAAGATCTTCTGCAAACACTGGAGGAAAAGAAAATGCACACCAATGCACAAAGGCAGCGCTACAATCATGGTGATGTCGCCAGAACCGATGTTCTTGCAACAGACCTGTCTGAATACGAGACAGAGGCCGACATTGATCAAGTCGTCATGGCGCTCCTCATCAATGATGTCGATCTGAGCGCGGCGCTGGGCAATCGTCGATGAGTCATTATGCCGGTTGATTAAATCCCGTGCCGTTAGCCGAAACGAGCACAAGCTGTTATCGCAAAAGACATCATGACAAATCTTTCCATCAATTTTCATAAAAACCCGCCGTGCTGATCAAGGAATCCGCAGCAGCAATGCTGATCGCCTTTGCGCTTGATGCCGCCGTTGGCTGGCCATCAGGTTTGTACAAACGTATTGGTCACCCCGTAACGTGGCTTGGCAGACTGATCGGTTTTGGAGATCACGCTCTCAATCAGGAACAATCCAGCAATCTTGCGCGCCGGAGCGCCGGCACATGTTTCGCGCTTTTCATCATACTGCTGGTCGCAAGCGTGACTCTGGACATAACCCGTTTACTGCCAAAAGATTTTACAGGCGTTATCCTGACCGGCGTGCTGGCATGGCCACTTGTGGCAACGCGCTCCCTGCATGATCACGTCGCCGCCGTGGCAAAACCTCTTGTTGCGGGCGATCTTGCTGGCGCACGATACGCCGTCTCCATGATCGTCGGTCGCAATCCAGACCTTCTGGACCGTGCTGGGATCGCGCGGGCAGCTGCGGAAAGTCTTGCCGAGAACACGGCTGATGGCATCGTCGCCCCCTTGTTCTGGGGCGTGCTATTCGGGCTACCGGGCATTGCTACCTACAAAGCCATCAACACAATGGACTCAATGATCGGCCATAGATCTCCCCGTCACGAGGCCTTTGGATGGGCTGCTGCCCGGATTGACGATCTGGCCAATCTGATCCCTGCACGACTGACGGGTTTCCTTTTCGCACTGGTCTCGCATAATCCTGCAACAACCGTGCAGATCATGCTGCGCGATGCCCATGCGCACCGTTCCCCCAATGCTGGCTGGCCCGAAGCGGCTTTTGCTGGCGCTCTCGGCATCCGTCTTTCCGGGCCGCGTGTGTATGACAATCGCATCGCGAACGAGCCGTGGCTGAATGGCACCGCACCAGACCCGCAAGCAGAAGATCTCTTACGAGGACTAAGACTATATCAACGAGCGATGATTGCTCTGGCCATCATACTGCTCGGAATCATTCTCTTTGTAGAAGCGATCTGATCTCTATCGTGCCGTTGCTAACAGTCCGCCAACATCACAATGCGCTTCGAGATGATCCGCGAGTGAGTCAAGAGTGCTTTCTACCGCATTGCCATAGTTCAGCATCGAGGATGCTGCCCCAAGCTGCCGCAGAAAGGCGCTGCGAAAAGCATCATCAGCGAACATGCCGTGAAGATAACTCCCCAGGATGCGTCCGTCAGAGGAAAGCGCGCCTTCCGGCTCACCGTTCACATAAGCGAAGGGGTGACAACGCGCCTCTCCCGTAGTCGTGCCGATATGGATTTCGTAGCCGGACATCGGCGCGCCAGTAGCAGCATGAACCGCCTTCACTCGTGAAAGACGTTTGTCCGCCTGCATTGTCGTAACAACATCGAGCAGACCTAGGCCGGGTGTGTCGCCTGCCCGACCTTCAAGCCCCTCCGGATCGTGGATCATCGTGCCCAACATCTGGTAGCCACCGCAAATGCCGAGCACATATCCGCCTCTCCGCACATGAGCCTGAATGTCGATATCCCAGCCCTGAGCACGCAACCATGCGAGATCCGCGCAGGTTGATTTCGTTCCCGGCAGAATGATGAGGTCCGTATCACCGGGAATGGCCTGCCCCGGTCCGATCATTGTGAGCGTGACCTGCGATTCCTGTTTGAGCGGATCGAGATCGTCAAAATTGGCGATGCGAGACAGGACCGGCACCGCGATCTTCAAAGGCCCGTCTTCGGCGGTTCTGCGCAGGTCCAGAGCGTCTTCCGCAGGAAGGCGTGCGGCATCGGCAAAATAGGGCACCACCCCGAAACCACGCCAGCCCGTCTGCTGTTCGATCAGCGTGTAGCCATCATCAAACAGGCTTGGGTCGCCCCGAAAGCGGTTTACCAGAAATCCGATAATCTGACCGGCATCCGCAGGATCGAGCACAACCTTGGTGCCGACAATCTGGGCGATTACTCCGCCTCGATCGATATCACCCACCAGCACGACAGGGACATCGGCTGCGCGAGCAAAGCCCATATTGGCGATATCATGCGCGCGCAGATTGACTTCGGCAGGGCTTCCCGCCCCTTCAACAATGACAAGGTCAGCACTTTTCCGTAGGCGTTCGAAACTCTCAAGAACGGGAGCCAGTAGATTCGGCTTCAGTGCGGCATAGTCACGCGCCTGCACGGTTGAGAGACGCCGCCCTTGAACGATCACCTGCGCGCCTCTGTCCGTTTCAGGTTTCAGGAGAACGGGATTCATGTCCGTGTGCGGCGCGCGACCACAGGCCAGCGCCTGAAGCGCCTGCGCCCGCCCGATTTCGCCGCCATCCTCGGTAACCGCCGCATTATTCGACATGTTTTGCGGTTTGAATGGCGCAACCGATATCCCACGTCGCAACGCAGCCCTGCACAGTCCCGCCACAAGCAGTGACTTGCCGACGTTCGAGCCGGTGCCCTGAATCATCAATGCGCGCATCAGTATCCCCGGTGGTCCCAACTCGTTCGCAAGACCCCACTCCTGTCGTGAAAAGCTGTCACACGCTGCTTTCGGACCACATTTAGCGGCATGTCAATGCGGCGACCGGACAGGCGTATCGCTTGACATGGAGCGCCCCTTGCAGCAACAGCGAGACGAATGGTTCCGCTCTGCAAGCATGTCTTCAGAGCGGCTAAGAGGGAATGTGAAAGGATATCCCGCAGGGATTTCCAAGACACAGCCGCCCCCGCGACCGTTACCGGAAAGATCGCCCAACGCCACTGACCTGTGTCGGGAAGGATGAGCGATCACTGGGATGCCTTCCACGAAGGGAGCCCTGAATCCGGGAGCCGGGAGACCTGCCACCAGAGAAACAACGGGCAGCCGGGGTGCGCTGCGACCGGCAGACAGTTCCGTTGCCGTATTGCGGTCATGGGCTGACCGCGGGCACCCCAGTTGCATATCAGGGCTGGGACATGACCGCGAAACTCTTCGTTTGCACAACCTGCCGCGCTGGCGAGCCTGTCACCGAGGGACAACCCGTCGCGGGCGCGCGCCTTTATGCCGCGTTGGCCGCTGCTCCCACACCTGAAAACGTCACCATCGTGCCTGTCGAATGTCTGTCGGCCTGTAGCAACGGCTGTGCCGTGGCGCTGAGCGCACCAGACTGCTGGAGCTATGTCTATGGTCGCCTCAGCGCGGATGACGCCGCCGACATTCTGGCGGGAAGCGTTGCCTACGCGGCCACCGCCGATGGGCTGGTGCCATGGCGTGAACGTCCGCAGATTTTCCGCAAGCAGAGCCTCGCCCGAATTCCTCCAATGGAGCGCTGAGATGATCGCAACCACGCCTTCGCTTGAAAAAATTCCTGTCACTGTCATCACTGGCTTTCTCGGCGCGGGGAAAACCACGCTCATCCGTCATCTGATGACCAACTCGCAGGGGCGACGGCTTGCCGTTCTGGTGAACGAATTCGGCACGCTTGGGGTGGACGGTGATATCCTCAAATCCTGTGCGGACGAGAATTGTCCGGCAGAAAACATCCTCGAACTGGCCAATGGCTGCATCTGCTGCACCGTCGCGGATGATTTCATTCCTACCGTCGAAAAACTGATGGCCCTGCCGCAGCGACCAGATCATATCCTCATCGAGACTTCCGGCCTTGCCTTGCCTAAGCCGCTGCTCAAGGCGTTTGACTGGCCGAGCATCCGCTCCCGTATCACGGTCGATGGCGTCATCACTGTCGCGGATGCGGAAGCCGTCGCCGAAGGGCGTTTCACCCCGGATCAGGAGGCCGTGGAAGCACAGCGACAGGCTGACGAAAGTCTGGATCATGAAACCCCTCTCGCCGAGGTGTTCGAGGACCAGCTTTCCTGTGCCGATATCGTGCTTCTGTCGAAGGCCGATCTTGTGGATCAGGCGTGCCTCGACCGCGCACGCGACACCATTGTCTCCCTCTCTCCGCGTCCGCTTCCGATTGTCCCCATGAGCGACGGAGCGATCGACCCACAGGTGATCCTTGGCCTCGGCGCGGCGGCGGAAGACGACTTAGCCTCCCGTCCCTCGCATCACGATGGCGAGGACGAGCATGAACATGAGGATTTCGACAGTGTTGTCATCGACCTGCCTGAAATCTCCGATCCGGAAACACTTGTCGCCGCCGTCCGCAGACTAGCCCGCGAGCAGCAGATCCTGCGCGTGAAAGGCTATGTCGCTGTCAAGGGAAAACCGATGCGGATGCTGTTGCAGGCCGTGGGCGAGAGAGTGCGCACGCAGTATGACCGCCCGTGGGGCACGCAGTTGCGTCAGACCCGTCTCGTCGTCATTGCCGAGCACGATCATGTCGACGCCGGGACGATCCGTGCCGCCCTGACGGACGGAACCACGCCGGAGAAATAATCACCGTGCATGTCATCTTCCGCGAAAGTCACGGTTTGGACGAGACAGAAACGCCCGTCGATCTCGGGCAAAGTCCGGCAGATCTTGTCGTGCTGTCTTTCTCGGACAGCGACCTGGGGGCTTTCGCGGCTGGCTGGCATGACGCCAACGGAACATTGCCCACCTTACGGTTGGCCAATCTGGCGGCTCTGCGACATCCCCTGTCCGTCGATACCTATATCGAAGCCACGCTCACACAGGCAAAAGGCATTCTCATTCGGCTGATCGGGGGAGCCAGTTACTGGCAATATGGACTGACGCAGGTCAATTATCTGGCCCGCCAGAAAGGCATTGCTCTGGCTGTGATTCCAGCGGATGGACGGGACGATCCGCGTCTCAGCGCCGCTTCCACTGTTCCGGAGAACACGCTCAAACGGCTGGCCACGCTCTGCGACATGGGCGGCGCGATGGCGGCCCGGGCAGCGCTGGTGGAACTGGCAGATGCCGCTGGCCTCGACGCAACGCCCGTGGTCGGATTACAGCCTCTTTCCGAATACGGATGGTACGATCCGAAGGAAGGTGTCATTAGCACCGTTCCTGATGGCGACGCACCGTTGGCCGTAATCGTTTTCTATCGCTCCTACCTGACGGCAGCGGACACCGCTCCAATCGACGCCCTGATCCACGCCATGCGCGAACGCGGCTTTCGTGCTGTAGGACTGTTCGCCGCCTCGCTGAAAGCACCAGAAGCCGCTGAGTGGGTTCGTCAGGCTCTGCACAACAGCCATGCCAGCGTCATCATCAATGCCACGGCGTTTTCCTCGCGCGGCAGAGATGGAACGTCCCCTTTGGATGCGCCAGGCTGTCCTGTGTTTCAGGTCGCCCTTTCCACCGCCCGGCGCTGTGACTGGGCTGCTTCAGATCGCGGCCTCTCACCCGCCGATCTCGCCATGCATGTCGTGCTGCCTGAAGTCGATGGACGGATCTTTGCCGGGGTCGTCAGCTTCAAATCCACGGATGTACTTGATCCTCAGCTTCAGTTCTCACGACAGATCCATCAGCCAGATACCGAATGCGTCGCCGCAGTGGCAGACCGTGTGGCGGCGTGGCACAGGCTCGCCATTACACCTCCGGCTGAACGACGACTGGCGCTCATCCTGTCCACTTATCCCGGCCGACCGGACCAAATGGCGCATGCTGTCGGGCTGGATGCGCTGGCCTCAACAGATACCATCCTGACTGATCTGAAACAGACCGGTTATACGGTATCATCAAATACGCAGACTGTTGCTCACGCTTTGCAGAGTGAAACGCAAAGCTGGCCATTGACAGCCTATCGCGCGGCCCTCGCGCGTCTCCCTGAAGAACTCCGTGCAGCGTTGGAAGCCGCATGGGGCAACCCCGAACACGATCCTCTCGTGCAGGATGGTAAATTTCATTTTCCTGCTGGGTGGCGTGGCAAGATGCTGATCGCCCTGCAACCTGAACGTGGCGATGTGCAGGAACGGGACAGCGATTATCACGATCTGCTTCGTACGCCACGCCACAGCTATGTCGCCTTCTATCTCTGGCTGATGAACCAGCAGTTCCACGCCCTCCTCCACGTCGGTGCCCACGGAACACTGGAATGGCTACCCGGCAAGTCGGTGGCTTTGTCCCCCGCCTGCTGGCCTGCGACATTGATTGGAAGCCTGCCCGTTATCTATCCTTTCATCGTCAACGATCCAGGCGAAGCCGCACAGGCCAAACGGCGGATCGGCGCGGTCACGCTCGGTCATTTGCCGCCACCCCAATGCGCCAGCGCTACACCGGAAGGTCTGTTGCGGCTGGAACGACTGCTCGACGAATATTCCACCGCGGAAGGACTGGACCCGGCCCGACGTGATCGTCTGATCACCACGATCCGCAGCGAGGCACAGGCCACGGGCGTGGAACAGGATCTCGGCATCCAGCAGGACGCCAGCGCGGCCGAAGCCATCGTGCGGATTGACCGTTTTGTCTGCGACATCAAGGAAAGCCAGTTCGGTGATGGGTTGCACGTCTATGGACAGGGTGCTGGTGAACGCGAAGGACTGCTCACCGCCTTGGCTGGCCGCAAGGTAGAACCGGGTCCGGCAGGTTCACCCTTTCGAGGCAGACGCGATGTGCTGCCGACAGGACGCAATCTCTATACGGTCGATCCACGCAGCGTTCCCAGTCGTGTCGCTTACGCACAGGGCGTGAAACTGGCGGAAGAATTGCTGCGTCGTCATCTACAGGATCACGGTGACTGGCCGCGAGGACTGGTCGTCGATCTGTGGGGCTCGGCCACCATGCGCACCGCTGGCGAGGAATTCGCCATGGCCCTGCATCTCGCGGGTGTGGCGCCACAATGGGACATCGATTCAGACCGTGTATGCGGCTTTGAGATTCTCCCACCTGCCCTGCTCGGTCGTCCCCGGATTGATGTGACATTGCGGGTTTCGGGCCTGTTCCGCGACGTTTTCCCCGGCATGGCGCAGATGTTTGAAACAGCGGCGGCAGCGCTGGCCGAACGGGATGAGCCTGTGGAGGAAAATCCATACGCTACCCGTGGGCCACGGGTTTTCGGCCCTCGCCCCGGTCATTATGGCATCGGCCTTGGAACGGCCCTCGAAGATTACACGCCCGAGGGCCGGAATGATGCAGGCGAGGCGTGGCTCAGTTCTTCGGAATGGACGATCGGTGCAAATGGCGACATCCAGCGCAACCGCGAAGCATTGGAGACACGCCTCCGGGCAACAGACAGCGTCGCCCATGTGCAGGATCTGGCCGAAACCGATCTGCTGCTTTCTTCCGATTATGCCGCCCATGAAGCTGGTCCCGCAGCCGCCATCGCCTTCCTTGGCGGAACGGCGCCAACTCTCTATCACATCGACGCAACAGAGACCGGCTCACCGCGAGCGCGCCTGCTCCGCGAAGAACTGGCGCGTGTCGTACGAGCGCGGGCTGGTAATCCAAACTGGGCGAGCGGCATGATGCGCCATGGTTTCCGTGGTGCAGCGGAAATCACGGCGACGCTCGACAATCTCGCCGCCTTCGCCCAACTGACGCGCGATGTGCCAGCCCATCTCTTCGATATTTATCATGACGCCACATTGGGGCGTGACGATCTGGTGACATTCATGGAACAGGCAAACCCCGGTGCGCTCGCCGCCCTACGGGATCGTTTCCGCGCACTTGCCGACGCAGGCCTGTGGGTCACGCGCCGCAACGCCATTGCCGCCAGCCTGAGAGACGATCCATGACCTGTCGCGGCCTCATCATTTCCGCGCCGGCTTCTGGCGCGGGCAAAACCACGATCATGCTGGGACTGCTGTCTGCGTTGCGGGCACGCGGATTGACGGTGCAACCATTCAAGAATGGCCCTGATTACATCGACCCTGCCTTTCATGCCGTCGCATCCGGGCGGTCTTCCCTCAATCTCGATAGTTGGGCCATGTCCAGGGAACAGCTTGCCGGTCTGATTGGCTCGCATACGGATGTGGACCTGATGATTGCCGAAGGGTCGATGGGACTTTTCGATGGTGTGGCGTCAAAAGGTGAGACGGGTAACGGCGCAAGCGCCGATCTCGCGGTGCTGACCGGATGGCCCGTGGTGCTGGTGCTGGATGTGTCCGGACAGGCTCAATCCGCCGCTGCCATAGCCCACGGTTTTGCAACCTTTTCACCCAAGGTCCGGCTGGCTGGCGTGATCCTCAACCGGGTTGCCAGTCCACGCCATGAAGCCCTGATCCGGAAGGGGATGGCGGAGGCCGGGCTACGGGTGCTGGGTGCCCTCCCCCGTCGTCAAAGCATGGCGTTGCCGGAACGGCATCTCGGCCTCGTGCAGGCGGAAGAGCAGCCGCAACTGGTGGCACTGTTGGGCGAACTGGGAGAGTTCATCAGCACGCATGTGGATCTGGAGCAGATTCATACATTGGCATCAGGCACTCTCGGTCATGACGCTTCTCCGGTTGCCATCGCGCCGCCCGGTCAGCGAATAGCGCTGGCGCGGGATGCTGCTTTTTCTTTTATCTATCCCCATCTGCTCGAAGGATGGCGTCGGGCCGGAGCAGAAATCTCCCTATTTTCACCTCTCGCCGACGAAACGCCTGATCCAGATGCAGATGCCTGCTGGCTGCCGGGAGGGTATCCCGAACTTCATGCTGGCCGACTGGCTGCAGCCGCCCATTTCCTTGAGGGATTACGACGTTTCGCTGCGAACAAACCGGTGCATGGCGAGTGTGGAGGCTACATGGCGATGGGCGCGGGATTGATCGACGCTCAAGGCACGCGGCACGAAATGGCGGGGCTTCTGGGCCTTGAGACCTCTTTCGGCACAAGACGGATGCATCTGGGTTACCGGCTGGCGACACTCTTAGCCCCCATACCCGGTTACGAAACTGGACAACACCTGCGGGGACACGAGTTTCATTACGCCACGATTGTCCAACAGCCCGATGATAAGCTCGCATGCGCCGTCGATGCCAACGGTGCTTCCGTTACCGAAGCCGGGTCACGGCGCGGGCTGGCCACAGGGACTTTCTTTCACCTGATCGCTCCTGCGACATGATGGAGAAAACAGACAGGATGGAAAAGAAGGATTTCCCGATAGTGTCTGATGAAGACATCAGTTTTCGACCGCTTTCCATTCCCGCGCATGGCGGACAGGTTCGCACGATCATGCGTCATTTTCCCGATGCACCACGTCCCTATATCGACCTGTCCACCGGCATCAATCCGAATGCTTATCCTTTCATCATGCCTTCCTTCCACAGCCTGACGCGCCTGCCCGAAGCGGATGAAGAGAAAGATCTGCGCGTGGCTGCGGCGATTGCCTATAGAGCGGCTGATCCAGACATGGTTGTAACCGGCCCGGGCAGCCAAAGCCTGATTTCGCTTCTGCCGCGCATACTGCCAGCCTCGCAGGCGTGCATCTGGGGCCCAACCTATTCAGGCCATGCCACTGCATGGAAACTATCGGGAAAAACCGTCGCGCAGGTTTTCGACTGGGAAAACCTCTGGCAGAAGGCAGCCCATCCGGGAACCGTCTGTATTCTGTGCAATCCCAACAACCCGGACGGGCGCATTGTCTCGCCGGCACTCCTAAAGGAACTGGCCGACCGCTGCGCATCGTACGGAAATCATCTTGTCATTGATGAGGCTTTCGCAGATTTCGATTGTGAAAGTCTGATACCGGCACTTCCGCATCCGGGCCTGATTGTGCTGCGCTCGTTCGGTAAGACTTATGGATTGCCGGGAATACGTCTGGGCTTTTTACTTGCGTCTCCAGACATGGCGGAACATGCTCGCAATCTGGTGGGAGCATGGCCTGTCAGCAGCATAGCCATTGCGGCCGGGAAAGAGGCCCTGCGAGACGATGATTGGTTGGAACAGGCGCGTCTTACGGCGTTACGTGCGAAAAAACGCCTTGTCACCCTTCTGGATCGGGCTGGCCTGCGCCACACCGGGCAAGCGAGCCTCTTCACACTTGTTCAGACGCATAACGCGGAAACCTTCTGGACCCACCTGTGCGAAAATGGAATCGTTTCTCGCATATTCGCCGAACGACCCGATACGCTGCGTCTGGGCCTTCCGGCGAATGAAGAAGCATGGACACGTCTGGAAACCGCGATTGAATACTGGCGAGAGCGGATGATGGCCGTCTGATACCAGAGTTTTTAAGATTTATTTCCGCTGCTTTTTCATATCAGAAAACCTCAGAACTCGATCCCTTCCTGCGCCCGCACGCCTGCCTTGAAGTGATGTTTCACCAACGTCATCTCCGTGACCATATCCGCCGCTTCGATCAGTGCCTGTTTGGCATTCCGCCCCGTCACCCAGACATGCTGACTGGCCGGGCGTCGGGCGATATCCTCCAAAACGCGATCCAGCGAAAGATAATCATAGCGCAAGGCAATATTCAACTCGTCCAGAATGACCAGATCGACATCGTCAGAAAGCAGTGCGGCCTTTGCTACTTCCCACGCCCGCTCACAGGCTGCGATATCCTTCTCCCTGTCCTGCGTCTCCCACGTAAAGCCTTCGCCTAGCGCGTGCCACTCCACCTGATCACCAAAACGCTCAAGCGCGTGACGCTCGCCCGTATCCCATGCCCCCTTGATGAACTGCACGACGACAACTTTCTTGCCGCGCCCCAGCATCCTGAGCGCCATTCCGAAGGCCGCCGTGGATTTGCCTTTTCCTCCGCCCGTATGAACGGCCAGCAATCCCCGCGTCTCGGTTTTTGACGCGACTTCACGATCCTGAACTGCCTTGCGCTTCGCCATCTTTTCCTTGTGGCGTGCGTTGTCGTCCGTCTGCGTCATGTCCTGCTTTCTCCTGCGTCAGGTCGTATTGCACCATTCAGGTGCCGAGCACTGCACTCCCGTATCGGAAAACAGGGCACTCTGACGAGTCATTGCACTTCAACCCGCCCTTTCACGTGAAAAATCGGCCTTCCCTCAATTATTCCTTTGCGAGACGATACCGTCTCGACTACTTAGCACACAAAGAGATCATGGCGTTTTCCGGAGGACTGACGTGGAGACAAAGCGGCGTGGGGGACGCCCGGACACCAGAATGTCCGAGGAACTGGATAAACTCATCCTTCACACGGCCAGTCGACTGTTTGGTGAACAGGGCTACGCCGCGACTTCGGTCGAACAGATCGCGGCCGTCGCCAAGGTCGGAAAGCAGACGATCTACCGGCGATACGCGTCCAAGGAAGCTCTGTTCAAAACAGTCATTACGGATCTTGGACAGAGCTTTCTGGCGGCTGCCACACCCTCGGATGATAGCGTTTCCCTCAATCCGCTGCTTGCCTTGCAACAGACAATGAGAAAGCTGCTGGATCTTGTTCTCGCCCCCGAGACGGTCGCCCTCAGTCGCACCTTTATTGGCGAAGCATGGCGGTTTCCCGATCTGGTGGAACATGCGGGAGCCAGCATATTCCTGCCCCTTGAACAACTGACGCATGAATTGCTGACAGCCGTGGAAAAAACGGGCTTTCTGAAACTTCAGGAAAGTCTGGAACTGACCAGCCGTGCCCTCACGGGCCTGCTGCTGGGCTGCCCGCATCAGCACGTACTGTTCGGACGGGACTTTCTTCAAACAGCGGAAGAACGTGATCGCTATCTTGAAATAAGCTGGCGCAACTTCATGACAGGTATCCTGTCGGAAAAAGGTCTGGCCGCGCTGGAAGGCAAATCCTCATGAAACATTCCATACGGCCATTTCCCCTTCTAGCGGTCTGCAGCATGGCCACGTTCCTGACCGGCTGTCACAAGAAAGCGCCTCCGCCAGAAGAAATCCGACCTGTTCGGTCTATGGTGATACGTCCCACCACGGCTTCCAACGATGAATTTCTGACTGGCCAGATCACGGCACATCGCACGGTGAACCTGTCTTTTCGTCTTGCGGGAAAGATAGTCGAACGCACCACTCAGGTGGGTGAAACCGTGCATGCCGGACAACTGCTCGCACGTCTGGATGATGCTGTGGCGCGTCAGGCTCTGCGCGCCGCCACTGGCGATGCTCTGGCAGCCAGAGCATCGTTGGCCCAAGCGACGCCCTTGCAGAAACGGGCCACCGCCCTCCTCCCTGATAACGCTATTTCCCGCAATGACTACGACGAAGCGATCCTGCGTTACCGCACGTCGCAGGATGCCGTGCAATCCACGGAAGCGCGCGAACGTATCGCCCGGGAAGAACTGGACCACACCCGGCTTGTTGCAAATACGGATGGGGTGATTACGGAACGCATGGCCGAGGTCGGTGAAGTGGTCGCGGCGGGGCAACCCGTCCTGCGGATGGCTGAAGCGGCCGGCCGGGATGCCGTGTTTGACGTCTCAGGCGAACTCCTGCGCGCCGGTCTGGAAACCGGCACGATCCTGACCGTCTGCCTTGATGCAAACCGTCACGTCTGCGTCGATGGCACACTTTACGAACTGGCCCCCGACGCTGATCCGTTGACACGCACCTACCGGGCAAAAGTGCTGCTGCGGAACCCGCCTGCCGCCATGACACTCGGCGCGGTGGCCGTCGGGCGTATTTCCGATTCATCGCGTCCCGACATTCATCTTCCCGCTGCGGCATTGACTGCACAGGACGGGAAACCGGCGGTGTGGATCATCGCACCCGATACGATGAGAGTCACACTCCGGCAGGTTGGCGTCACGCGTTACAGCGCTGATGATGTCACCATCACGTCTGGACTGAATACAGGTGAGCGTGTCGTCACCGCCGGTGTGCAGGCCCTGCACCCGAACCAGAAAATTTCCCTGCTGGATGATGCCGATGTCCGTCCCTGAAGAAAAAGAACGTCAGGGACTGAATCTTTCGGACTGGTCGATCCGCCACCGGGCGCTCGTCCTGTTCTTCATGATCCTGATCGCGGTCGCGGGTATCCGGTCCTATTTCAACCTTGGCCGGAACGAAGACCCCCCTTTTACCGTCAAGACAATGGTCGTTCAGGCCATGCTGCCGGGTGCGACTGTTGAGGAAACGACTCATCAGCTCACGGACAGGATCGAAAAGAAGCTTCAGGAGACGCCATATTTCGATTATGTCAAAAGCTATACCATTGCTGGCAAGACTACCATTCTGGTCAATCTCCTTGGCAGCACACCAAAGGCGCAGGTCGCAGATATCTGGTATCAGGTCCGCAAGAAAGTTGGGGATATCAAACCCTATCTGCCCAGCACGACGGTCGGACCGTTTTTCGATGACGAATTCGGCGATACATACGGCATCATTTACGCTTTTACCGCCGATGGTTTTTCGCACCGTGATCTGAAGGATTACGTCGAAACTGTCCGCGATGAACTGTTGCATGTGCCTGATGTCGCCAAGATCGAAACACTGGGTGCGCAGGATGAGAAAATCTATGTTGATTTCTCCAGTCGGCACTTAGCCCGACTTGGCATCAATGGCGCAATGATCGCTGCGTCTCTTCAGGCGCAGAACGCCCTTGTTCCCTCAGGCACGATCGACACCGGCAAGGAGCAGATCCTCGTTCAGCCGACAGGAAAGTTCAATTCTGTCGAAGATGTCGCGAACGTCACGGTCTATGCGGGCAACCGCAAGATACGGCTCGGCGACATCGCCACCATCACCCGCGGCTATTCCGACCCGCCAGAAACGATGTTCCGCGTAAACGGACATGATGCCGTTGGACTGGCGCTTTCCATGACCAATGGTGGCAACGTGCTGGCATTGGAAAAGAATGTCTCCGCGAAAATGGCGGAGCTTCATGCACGGATGCCTGTTGGCATTGAAGCCCACCTTGTCGCCAATCAGCCGGAGGTCGTGAAAGAGGCGGTCGGCGATTTCACGGAAGCCCTGTTCGAAGCGATCGCCATTGTGCTGGGGATCAGCTTTCTCAGCCTCGGTGGACGTGCGGGCACGGTCGTCGCATTCTGTATTCCCTTCGTGCTGGCCGTCGTTTTCACCTGCATGGAAATGCTCGGCATCGACCTGCAACGCGTCTCTCTGGGGGCGCTGATCATTGCGCTCGGCCTGCTGGTGGATGACGCGATGATCACTGTCGAGAGCATGGTCAGCAAGCTGGAAGAAGGCTGGAGCCTGACCAGAGCAGCGACCTTTGCCTATACATCCACGGCCTTTCCCATGCTGACCGGAACACTCGTGACGGTGGCCGGCTTCGTGCCGGTCGGTTTCGCCCATAGCGTCGCCGGGGAATATACTTTTTCCCTGTTCGCCGTGGTCGGTCTGGCCCTGATTGTCTCATGGTTCGTAGCGGTGCTTGTCGCCCCGCTGATCGGCGTGACCATTCTGCGCCCCAAGCCGAATGCTTCCAGCGAGACTGCCAAGGAACCGGCGAAGGAGCCGCCTAAAGGCAGGATCATGAGGTCTTTCGAACGCCTTCTGCTCGTCACCATGCGTCGTCCCCGCATGACCGTCCTGCTGAGCATTGGAGCCCTGCTTGTTGCGCTGGTTCTTTCGCCTCTCGTGCCAAAGCAGTTCTTCCCCGCTTCCGATCGCCCCGAGCTTCTGGTCAACCTTTCTCTCCGTCAGGGATCTTCCATCAAGGCGACAAGCGATATTTCGCGCAGGCTCGACGCCATGCTGCGGAACGATCCGGATATCGACCACTGGAGTTCCTACGTCGGGCGCGGCGCGATCCGGTTCTATCTGTCGCTCGACGAGCAGCTCCCGAATGATTTCTTCACCCAGACCGTCATTGTCGCCAAAAGCGCCGTCGCCCGCGAACGGGTGCGTCATCGCCTAGACGATAAACTGAGCCGGGAAATGCCAGAAGTCGTGCATGGCCTCTTCCCTCTGGAACTGGGGCCACCTGTCGGCTGGCCAGTGCAGTATCGGGTGTCCGGCCGCGATCCTGAGAAGGTCCGTCATTACGCTCAGGATGTGGCGCAGATGATGGCGGCAAGCGGCAATCTGCGGCTGATCAATTTCGACTGGGGCGACCCGGCGCGCAAACTGCGAATTGACGTCCGGCAGGAAGAGGCGCGCCGTCTGGGCCTCTCTTCCGCCGCCATCGCACTGGCCATCAATTCGACCGTCACAGGCATGAGCGCCACACAGATCCGAGACAGCATCTATCTCGTGGATATCGTTCTGCGTGCGAAAGAGGAGGAGCGTCTTTCCATCGAAAGCCTCCGCAATCTGGACATTCGCTTGCCCAACGATCTCACCGTGCCGCTCTCATCGGTCGCGACCGTTTCCTATGTGGAAGACTATCCGTTGATCTGGCGGCGTAACCGCCTGCCAACCATGACGGTTCAGGCGCAGCTTCGGGAAAAAGTTCAGGCTGATACGGCTGTTGCGGCACTGGCCAGCAAGATTGCCGATTTCAACGCCCATCTTCCTCCCGGTTATCAGGTAACCGTTGGAGGCACGGTCGAGGAAAGCGCGAAAGCCCAGAACTCGGTGATCGCCGTCATGCCTGTCATGGCGCTCATCATGATGGCTGTCCTGATGATCCAGCTTCAGAGCTTCAAACGACTGGCGCTCGTGCTCAGTGTGGCGCCTTTCGGGCTGATCGGTGTTGTCATCGCGTTGCTCGTCACCCAGAACCCGATGGGCTTCATCGCCCTGTTGGGACTTGTGGCTCTGGTGGGTATGATCATCCGCAACTCAGTCATTCTCGTTCATCAGATCGAAATCGAGCAGCAGGACGGCAAGACGGAATGGGATGCTGTGGTCGCGGCCGCCATGATCCGTTTCCGTCCCATCATGCTGACGGCCGTTGCTGCCATTCTTGGCATGCTGCCCATTGCCTCCAGTGTGTTCTGGGGACCCATGGCGGATGTCATCATGGGCGGACTGGCCGTTGCCACGGCGCTGACGCTAATCTTCCTCCCCTCCCTTTACGTCATCTGGTTTCGTGTGAAGGAGCCTTCAGCATCGGCAGGGACAGCATCATGAAACGATCTTTTCTTGTTCTTGCCCTGCTTCTACCGGGCTGCGCCTGGCTGGCGCCCGATTACAAACGGCCGACAGTGGACCTTCCGGAAAAGTGGAGTGACGCCAAGCCAGTTGTTCCACGGGATGACAGCGCATGGTGGCACCAGTACGGCGATCCGGTGCTTGACCAGCTGGAGGCGGACGCCGCGCAACATTCCGACGATATCGCGCTGGCCAAAAGCAGCCTGTTACAGGCGCAGGCGCAGTACAGCTACGCTTTCGCCAACCAGCTTCCTTCCCTGTCCGTTGCCGGAGGCGACGCCTACGGGCAGTTCGCCAACGGCAATGTCCGGGCACTCAACCAGAGTTTCCATTTTCCAAACAAGACCAGCAATCTGGGCTTTGTTGGCGGCGTCCTGAATTACGAACTGGATTTGTGGGGTAAAAACGCCAGCCTCAGCAATGCCGCCAAGGCTGGCGTCAAAGCCGCGACCTATGCCGAGGATGCCGCACGCCTTTCCGTGGCGGCAGGCGTGGCGAAACTGTATTTCAGCCTGCGCGCTCTGGATGACAATGTCGCCATCCTGAAAGACAGCGTGCGCACGCAGGACGAAATACTCGCTCTCGTTCAGCATCAGTATGATGTCGGCGCGGTGGATGCGTTGCTCCTTCAGGATGCTACGGAACGGCGGGACGCCATTCACGCCGCGCTCCCCGATATGGAGGATCAGCGCAACAACGCGGAAAGCGCTCTGGCTGTTCTGGGGGGGCGTTCACCGCGAGACATCGTGCAGACAGGTGTGACCAGAGGCAAAACTCTCGAAGACCTGACGATCCCTGAACCAACTCCTTCCGTGCTGCCATCCGAACTTCTTGAACGGCGACCGGATATCGCCATGCACGAACAGATGCTCATCTCCAGCAACTTCAACATCGGATACGCGCGGGCAGCTTATTTCCCGAGCATTTCCCTTGCTTCTCTGGCTGGGGTGAACAACATCGACATCGACAATCTCTATAAGGCGACCAGTCGTTCATGGACACTCGGTGCGGCCATGGCAGCGCCTGTCCTTGATTTTGGCCGGACAGAAAGCGGCGTAAAGCTGGCGAAAGCGAACAGGAACCAGCAGATCGTCCTGTATCAGCAGGCCGTGCGTGCCGCCTTCAAGGAAGTCAGGGATGCGCTGCTATCCCAGGGCACGGCCTCTGAACGGGATACAGACAACAGCAGCCGGGAAGCCGCCGCCCAACAGAAGCTCCGACTGACCACGCTCCGACTGAAACATGGTTACGCCAGCCAGTTGGACGTTCTCGCCGCACAGTCAACATTGCAGCTGGCAGAGCTTTCCAATGTGACAGCCCGGCTGCAACGTCTCGATGCGTCGGTCGATCTCTACAGAGCGATGGGCGGAGGCTTCCATACCGCCCATTGAGCGGACGGGAAAGATCGAGGGGCGCGGCTGCAAACGCGGCACATGCCGCCTGCCCTCCTGCCGCATGCGCCCTCTTGAGATTGCAGCCAAAAGGCTTATCTCTTGAGCCATGAACACATATCAGTCCTCCCCTCATGACCCTGTCGGCTGGCATGGCACCACCATCATCTGCGTGCGACGCGATGGGGAGGTCGCCATGGCGGGTGACGGGCAGGTTTCGCTTGGCTCGACCGTGGTGAAGGGCAACGCCCGCAAGGTCCGCCGGATTGGCCCGAAAAAGCAGGTTCTGGCTGGCTTCGCTGGCGCGACCGCCGATGCTTTCACGCTGCTGGAACGGCTGGAATCCAAGCTCGAACGTTTCCCCAACCAGCTTGAGCGCGCCTGCGTGGAACTGGCGAAGGACTGGCGGACGGATCGTTACCTGCGCCGACTGGAGGCAATGCTGATCGTCGCGGATGAGCAGGGCTCCTACACCGTGACCGGCAATGGCGACGTGCTTTCCCCCGAGGACGGCATCATCGCCATCGGCTCGGGCGGCAACTTTGCGCTCTCCGCGGCTCGTGCGCTCCTGCCGATCGACGGTCTAACGGCATCAGAAATCGCGCAACGCGCCATGAAGATCGCGGGGGACATCTGTGTTTACACAAACCATTCGGTGACGCTCGAAACATTGAGCGCGAATGACGGAAAGGCGGTCTGAGCATGACGATCAACCATTTTTCACCCGCCGAGACCGTCGCCGAACTCGACCGCTACATCATCGGCCAGAAGGACGCGAAGCGCGCCGTCGCCATCGCCCTGCGCAACCGCTGGCGGCGTGCACAGCTGCCGGAAGGTATGCGCGAAGAGGTTGTGCCAAAAAACATCCTGATGATCGGTCCGACCGGCTGCGGCAAGACCGAAATTGCCCGGCGCCTTGCCAAGCTGGCGCAGGCACCGTTCATCAAGGTCGAAGCGACGAAATTCACCGAAGTGGGTTATGTCGGGCGCGACGTCGAGACGATCATCCGTGATCTGGTCGAAAACGCCATCGTCATGCTGCGCGAAGTGCGTCGCAAGGATGTGCTTCAGCGGGCACAGGAAGCAGCCGAGGAACGGCTGGTAGGCATTCTGGCGGGCGAACATTCCTCGGCGGACACCCGGTCGCATTTCCGCAAGCTGCTTCGGGGTGGCTCACTGGACGACAAGGAAATCGAGATCGCCATCACCCCGGACCCTGCGGCGCAGGCCACGCCCGAAATGCCGGGCATGATGCCAGGTGCGTCGATGAATTTCGGCGACATGATGAAGAATATCCTCGGTCGCACGCCTCAGACACGTCGTCTGACAGTGGCCGCAGCACGCGAACAGTTGACCCGGGAGGAAGCGGACAAGCTGGTCGATAACGATGCTCTTAACCGGGATGCAGTCCAGCACGTTCAGGATAATGGCATCGTTTTTCTCGATGAGGTGGACAAGGTCTGCGCCCGTTCCGAAGGCGGTTTCCGAGGTGCTGATGTCTCGCGTGAGGGTGTGCAGCGCGACCTGCTGCCGCTGATCGAAGGCACGACCGTTTCAACCAAATATGGATTGGTGAAGACCGATCATATTCTCTTCATCGCCTCGGGTGCATTCCATCTCTCCAAGCCTTCCGATCTCCTGCCAGAGCTTCAGGGGCGTCTACCGATCCGCGTGGAACTCCAGCCTCTGAGCCGCGCCGATTTGCGGCGTATCCTCACAGAGCCGGAACATTCGCTGTGCAAGCAGTATATTTCGCTGATTGGCACGGAGAATGTGAAGCTGGAATTCACGGATGCCGCCATCGACGCACTGGCCGAATTGGCTGCTGATGTGAACGAGCAGATCGAGAATATCGGTGCCCGCCGTCTGGCGACCGTGATGGAAAAGCTGCTGGAAGATGTGTCCTTCACGGCATCCGAACATGAAGGGGAGACCATCGTCATCGACGCCGATCTCGTGCGTGAACGTGTCGCGCCCCTTGCCCGACAGGGTGATCTGAGCCGGTTTATTCTCTGATGCTGGACAAAGCTTTCGTTCGTCCGGAGGACGACACCGCCGCCGATGCTATTGAGGCCATCGGCGATGAACTGGCTCTGTTCGATGACTGGATGGACCGTTATCAGTACATCATCGAACTGGGAAAGAAGCTCCCTCCCTTCCCCAAAGAATGGGAAAACGATGCGCACCGCGTGCCCGGCTGCCAGAGTCAGGTCTGGCTGGAAGGCCGTGTGGACGATAACGGCGCCATGTATTTTGCCGGGGCGTCGGATGCGGCCATCGTCATGGGGCTCGTGGCGCTTCTGCTGCGCGTCTATTCCGGACGTGAACCGGAAGAAATCGTAGCGACGGACTCATCCTTCCTGAGCGATCTGGGATTGGTGCAGGCTCTTTCCACCAATCGCGGAAACGGAGTGGAAGCCATGGCCCGCGCCATTCGGTCCGCCGCTGCGCAGGAAATGGGAAAAACCGACTGACGGAGGAACGTCCGGAGCGGCTTCACCGCGCTCCGGACTGTTCAAGCACTCTCTGCATAATCTCTCGGAACGACTGAATATTCGCATCGGTTGCGTCCGCAAAACCGACGACCAGCCCTTCTCTTTTTTCCGCAAGGCACAACGCGGAGAGACGGGCTGGACGGAAGCCTTTCCGGGCCAGAGCGCCCATTGCGGCATTCTCCAGACCGCTCCGCATGAAAGTCACGGCAAGCTGGACACCACCATCCGGCGGACGCACCCGTACATCCGGCAACGTTGTGAGAGCGTGGTATAAAGCGTTCCCGCGTGCTTCATAGGTTTTTGCAATCCGTCGCAATTGGGCCCGGTAAAGCCCTGTCCGCATCGCCTCTGCCAGAGCAAGCTGGGCATGTAGTCCCGCCATCATGCCAAGATTGCGTAGAGCGATACGCAACGGGGCAACAAGAGAAGGCGGAACCGCCATCCAGCCAACACGCAAGGCTGGCATAAGAGTTTTTGCAGCCGACCCCACATAGATGACCTCATCCTGTTGGGCATAGGCAGCAAGAGCAGCGATTTCCCGACCGCGCCAGAGAAATTCACTGTCGTAATCGTCTTCCAGAACAAGAACCCCTGTCTGTCGCGCCTTTTCCAGAATCTGCATTCTTCTTGCGAAAGACAGACGTGTTCCCAAAGGATATTGATTGGAAGGCGTCAGATAGATCAGCCGTGCCTTCTCCGGCACCATTTCCGGAATCATCCCCTCTTCATCGACGGGAACGGGTGCCAGCTTCAATCCTGCTCCGAGAAAAGCCGTGCGGGCTCCCGGATAAGCCGGATCTTCTAGCGCAGCACACTCACCGGGATCTGTCAGGAGTTGCGCAATCAGTGCCAGAGATGCCTGTGTGCCTGTCGTGATCAGGATCTGCTCTGATGAAACACTTACGCCGCGATCCGAGAAAAGACGCTCAGCAAGACATTCACGCAGAGAAGCAATACCAAATGGCTCGTCATAACCGCACACATCTCCATGACGCTGGCGTGCCACACGCCGAAGAATCTGTCCCCACTCCGCTGCGGGAAACAATGTTTCGTCTGGCACACCGGGCGACATGCGCCCTTTGCTCACGGCATAACCCGGCGAACGGACATCGCTGGCCAGCGTAACTCCTCGATGCGAAATCATCACATTACGCGCGATGGACTGCTGTTTGACGCCTGTCTGGAGCGCAACAATTTCAGGCGCGGCTCCCGCATTTACATGAAGCACGCCTTCTGCCCGCAACAGGTCATAAGCATCATTGATCGTGCTGCGCGAAACACCCAGCATGTCTGCCGCCTTCCGGCTAGAGGGCAGTTTCGTGCCTGATGCGATCTGTCCGGCACGGATTGCCCGCAACAGATCACGATAGATCTGAACAGGCATGGTTTCGGGGTGAGCCGGATCAGGAAGCGTATAGGTTGGCAGAAAAACTGGTCTGGGCATTTCGTCTCAAACTGGACATCGCTCCAATCCAGTTCAGCATGTATCGAAGGAAGAAATCAACTTTCGCCGGAGACTGTCATGCGCCCCGATTATGCGCGCGCGCGCCAGAGCAAACGCGCTTCTTACGATGAAGCTACTATCCACGCCATTCTTGATACAGGGCTTGTGGGGCATGTCGGATTCATCGCCGAAAATAGGCCCATGGTCATTCCGATGGCCTACGCCCGCATCGGTTCCACAATTTATCTACATGGGGCTTCAAAAACACGCATTGCACTCCTGCACGATGCTCCTCTGAGCATGACGGTCACTCACCTGACAGGCATCGTTGCGGCGCGTTCGGCATTTCACCACTCGGTCAATTATCGCTCTGCCGTGGTTCATGGCACGGCACGCGCAGTGACAGGAGAAGAATTCGATCAGGCCCTGAACGCCATTACGGAACATCTTCTCCCGGGTCGCATTGCCGAACTTCGCCCCATGTCGGCGTTGGAACGCAAGGCGACAGGGGTAATCGCCCTCGATATCGCTCATGCCAGTGCGAAAATCCGCACTGGACCTCCGGTAGATGACGAGGATGATCTCGATCTTGGTTTATGGGGTGGTGTCATTCCCGTGGTTACAGCACTTGGTACAGCGGTGCAGGACGGACACACACCAGAAGATGCCATTCTCCCTGCATCCATTCCTGCCGCACGGCGAAAGTTCGCCGTCATATAAATAACTATTTCGCCGGGATGAGCTCTTCCACATTCGAGAGAAGAGCCTCCCGTGTGAACGGTTTGGCGAGAATATGCGCATCTGACGGAAGGATTGCCCGATCGGCAAAGCCGGTTACGAACATCACCCCTAGATCGGGACGTATGACGGCAATCCGACGGGCACATTCATCGCCATTCATTTCCGGCATCAGCAGATCCATCACCACCAGCCCGATATCGGGACGGTCCCGCACAAGTTCCAGCGCCTGTATGCCGCTATGGCATTCCAGCACCTTGAAACCCGCCTTCACCAGAAAACCGACGGTAACAGCGGCAACATTCGGATCATCGTCCACGACCAGAATACTGCGCTGGGTGCCATGTGTGAGGTGACTACCGACAGACCCCGAAGAGACTATTTTCCCCTGCCCCCCAGCATTCGCAGCCGGTAGCCAAAGTTCAATCAACGTTCCTTCACCGGGCGAACTGGCGACGCGGACATCGCCTCCATTACGCTGCACGAAGCCATAGACCATAGGCAGCCCAAGGCCGATGCCTGCCCCTACTGTTTTCGTGGTGAAGAATGGCTCGAAAATTCTCGCCTGCGTCTCCGGTGTCATACCTACACCGCGATCACGCACGCTGATCACCACATATTCACCTGGCGACAGCGGACGACCGGAGCGACCGACAATTGTCTGACCGCCCTTCGAAATCGGTGTCACCGTTTCTCCACGGGCGGAGATGATGATTTCACCACCTTTGGGCTGCGCATCTCTCGCATTCAGGCAGAGATTGACCAGCGCCACTTCAAGTAATGAAGGATCGGTGGAAGCCTGAGACAAAGCCTCTTCCGGTAATTCAAGACGCACGGGAATCGCACGAGAGCCACCGCCGCCAATGCTCTGCGCCAGCAATCCCTGCATCTGTCCCAGAAGCTGCGGCACATCGACTGCCCGGCGGGTAAGATCGCGGGGACGGCTGAAATCAAGCAGCTTCTGCGTCAACACCGCTCCACGCCGCGCCGCATCCATCGCGTTTGTGAACAGACGGGCGATGTTCGGGTCCGTGGGTGGCTGCAAATCCTGCACCAGTTCCAGCGAACCAAGTACGGCCGTCAGCAGGTTGTTAAAATCATGAGCGATGCCACCGGCCAGCGTGCCTATGGCCTGCATCTTGTCGGCCTGCCGCGCCCGCTTCTCCATCTCCATCAGATCAGTCACATCCTGATCGATCACCACAGAAGCACCTGCCTGCGGAGGACGCTCATGTGTCGCTGCAAGAGCTACACGGGAAATCCGATGCCAGTGTTCGCGCCCCTCCTCATCCACACGCTTGATGATCGGCGTTTCACCTTCTTCACCAGACAAACTTTCATCTTTTCCGGAAGTGAGTTCCGGCAAAACGTCCTGCTCAGTGAGACGGAGACATTCAGTAGGAGAACAGCCGAATGCATGTGCTGCGCGCGCATTGAGGCGCGTTATCCGGCCTTTCTCATCGATCAGCGCGAGGCCAAGCGGCAGGCTCTCAAACAGGCTCCTGAGAAGTGCACGCTCGCTGGCGAGCTCACGGCGTGTCCGGCAGGAGGCGGCAGCTTCCCGCACCATGGCCAATAGGCTTTCCGGCTCCCACGGTTTCGCCGCATAGAACGTGATGGCGCCGCGGTTCAATACATCGACGACCGTGTCGAGATCGGCAAAACCGGTCAGAAGAATTGTGCCCGCGTCGGACATCGCGCGTGCCCGGGCCAGCAGGGCATCTCCTGTCATGTCGCGCATACGCTGATCGGATATGATCACCGCAATGTCAGGATTGGCCTTGAGCAGCGCCAGCGCTTCCTCTCCGCCGGCAGCGGGCAGCACATCGAACTCGGCATCGAGAAGATCGGTGAGAGCAACCAGTATTTCCGGCTCATCATCGACAAGAAGAACACGGCTTCGGGGCACAATGCTGTCGTTCATATCACGTTCCCCGCCGCCGAAATCAGACCCATGTCTGGGCGGAACATTTCTGCATCACACTTACGTGATTCATGCTCATACGGCACGGCGATGGTGAAACAGGCTCCGCCTTCCTCTCCCGAAGACACGTCGATTACCCCTCCATGCGCCTGCACAATTCCATAGGCCGTGGCGAGGCCAAGCCCCGTTCCCTCGCCCACCGGTTTGGTGGTGAAGAAAGGCTCAAACACACGTTCACGCATGAGGGGAGGAATACCGGGTCCATTGTCGGAAATGACGATCACGTAGTCCTGCCCTTCCCCCTGCCGTGTCTGTTCGAGCCGCGTCGCAATACGGATGAAAGGCTGACGATTATCGTTTCCGGGAACCGTGGCAAGAGCATCCGCAGCATTGCTGATGACGTTCATGACAACCTGATGCACCAGCGCCATCTGGCATCGCAGAACGGGAGGCGCCTGAAAATCCCGCCGGACTTCCACCTGATCGACAAGTTTGGGAGCCAGCAGCGAGATGACCGTTTCGATCGCATCCGGCATGTCGACGTTTTCAAACGCGCCCTGATCGAGCCGGGTAAAGCGCCTCAGGCTGGACACAAGATCCCTCATCCGCCCCAGACCTAGTGCTGTAGCGGCCAGACGATCGCGCCCTTTTTCAAGAGCGACCTGAACCGCTGCAGTATCCCCCGCGTCCAATGCCGTCATTGCCCCTTCGAGCAGACGCGACACCGTATCTTCATGGGCGAGAACGAAAGCGAGCGGGTTGTTGAACTCGTGTGCAATGCCCGCCACCAGTTCACCCAACGACGCCATTTTCGCCGACTGGACGAGCTTTGTCTGCGCCTCGATCAACTTGTGGTTCGCTGAAGCCAGTTCGTCGTTCGCATGCTCCAGGGCGTCCGCCAGAACTGTCTTGGCGCGCGCACCTTCCATCGCGACGTCACGGGCCATACGTTCCGCTTCACTCCGCAGATTCTCGTCGAGCAGCACCTTTCGCCGGAGCTGGACACGCACACGCAGCATGAACAGCCCCATATCCCTGAGAACATCCGTGAGAAAATCGTCGACACCAGCGCGATAGGCATCGGCCGCAGACACTCCGCCACCTTCAGCAAAACCGATCAGCCGTGCAGGCGTCTGGGAGGCTATGAAGGTCCGGTGACGCAATCGGTCGAACATGCGGCAGAGCGCCAAACCATCATAATCGGCACTCGCAAGATCGATGATCAGGCAATCCACACCCGGAAACCAGAAATCTGGAGAAGCCAATGCGTTGGCGTCCAGCATCAGCACATCCAGCCCTTCTTCCCGCAACCGATGCAGGAAGCACGGCGGCTGGCTGGAGGTCGTGGCAACCGCGATCGTCGGGCGGCGGAAGCGCTCACGAAGCGCAGCCTGCGTCACCGTCTGCGCCCCGCGCAGAAGCCCGTTGATCCGCAGGATCAGCAGATCGGACGGAATGTCAGCCTCTACCACAGCGTCGATGCCAGCCAGAAGTGCTTCACGGCTGACCGCCTCATCCTCCGTGATGGCAATGATCGGCAGCATGCGCGTGGTGTGATTCAGGCGCAGATGGCGTGCAAGCTGGGCACCCGGCATACCCGGCAACGCCATATCCATGAGCACAATGGCTGGCATCTGTTCATCGAGGCTGTCCAGCACGTCTCTGGCATTTTTTGCCATCGCCACCATGAAGCCTGCTTTTTCAAGCGGCACGCGGCGCTGGAGGATCGCCCCCTCGTCCCCAACGAGCAGAATGAGAGGCTTGCTGTTACTCATCGCCCCTCCGTGGAAATCATCGCCGCCAGTTCCGCAACTGACCCCACGCCCTGTCCGGCCTCGGTCATCAAGGCCACCTGCGCAGATGTGGCGAATGGGCAGAAAGGCGGCTGTTCCAGCAGCGTCTGACCACCTGCCCGCCGCACAGCCAGCAGCCCCGCAGCGCCGCCTTTACCCATATGCCCGAACAGAACCACCAGCAGGGCTTTGGCCATTTCTGGTGGTGCCGACATCAGCAGGATGTCGAATGCGCTACTGCCCATGGACGCCGGAGCCAGTCCGGCAGGCAGATCCGGCATGCCGGCAACACACACGGAACCGTTTTCGCCCGTCACCAGACGCGGCATGGAGGCCGCATTCGCGACATTGACCCCACCTGCAATCAGTGGAGCGGCAGTTGTCAGATTGACCTTACGGGCGCCCTGTTCCAGCGTTTCGTCCAGCCATGTGACGAACGCCCCAAAGAGCGAAGGCGCAAAATCAACGGCCAGCAGCACGGGCAAAGCGGAAGGCAATACGTCCGAACTCAACAGACGCAATGCCGAGTTGAGCGCGCCTTTTCCCGCCACGAGCACCAACAGCCCAGCCTGATGCAGGACCGTAATTGTCTGAGTATCGGCCCTGTCATCTTCAGAAGACCGCTTACCAGCACCCCGGGCAATAGCCGTTATGCGGGAAATCGTTTCGGAAGACGCCAGATCCTTGCTGTCTCTGGAAATAATATCGAGTGCCCCCGACCTCAGGCACTCGAAAGCCGTGTCACAGTCCGCTCCATTCAGATCGGCCATGATAATAATCGGCACGGGCCGACGCAGCATAAGGGCGCGTGTCAGTTGCAACCCACTCATCCCCGGCAGGTCATCGCGGAGCAAAATGACATCGGGTGCCGCCTCACCCACACGCGTTTGCGCGTCCGAGGCGCAGGTCGCTTCCCCCACGAGCACACACTCACCTGACGTCGCGAAACTTTCCCGGAGGGCACCACACACAGACGCCTCATCGTCGATGACAAAGACTTTCACCGATGTAGCTGGAATGTTTCCAGCATCCGGCGTCGGCATCGACGGACAAGAGAAGATTTGTTCGCGTGTGGTCACCAGAGCCTCCTGCCGGGGAAATATGATCTCCAAACCGACTCGATATTGCCTCCGATGCGCTCCATCTCCTGCCGAAGGCTGGACATGACGACCGAAAGACGTGACCCGAAATTACGTCGGATCACCACCATACGGCGTCAACAGAAGGATCGATCTTCGCAAATGCGTGTACAGCACGCCCGCTCCCTGCATCCCGTTCCAAATGGTCCGACAGACAGGGAAAGGCATGTTTGATTTACACTAACACATCGTAAACAAACGGAAAGTATCTCTCTGCTTCAGGCAGGAAGAGAGCAGGCTCCCGCAGATATTTCCTCCATCTGCGTTTCAAGTCCCATCGCGTGTCCAAGCCGTTGCAGGCGCCGTTTGACCGCGTCACCGCGCATGGCAACTCGCGCGGATGTGAAGTACAGATAGAGTTCCTGTTGCCGTATCTCCAGCGAAGTGCCTTCGAGCAGCGATTCTGTGCCCCCACTCAAGGCCGACGCCAGTCGCAATGTCAGGCCGAGACGGTTCGCCCATGTGAACGCGTCTGCATCCAGAAGCGCCCGGGCAGGAGCCAGCCATTCCGCATCGGTCTCGGCTTCGTAACGCACTGCAAGAGCAAGCGCCAATGCGGCGCGGGACGAATGATCGATCCCCGCTCCCTGCATCCAGAGAATACGCAGGAATGTTTGTTCGGCGCGATATTCCGGATGGTCATGGCTCCCGACATCGGACAACCAGCAGGCGACATGACGCAACCGCCGCTGATGTGCCGTTTCATCCGGGAAAACCGAAAATGTCCAGTTGATCAGTGCTTCAGGAAGCGTCGTGCTGCGTCCGAAACGGAAGCACATCGACTGCGCGACGGCTTCCAGCGGGTCCTGCTGTTGCAGATGCGGCGCGACATTGAGGGCATACCACCCTTCCCGCAGTCCATCGACGCAGAACACAATCCGGTCCGGCTCAAGTCTCTTGAGCAACCGTCTGAGAACTGTCGCGGCAAACGGCACATCGTCGAGGCGTTTGCGGGGGGCGCTGGGCAACCGTTCCAGCACGCGCCGATTGCTCTGGATAAGCCAGCCGGTCATCTCCCGCGCCGTGGAAGGAGAAAGCGTGTAATAATGCAGGATATTGAGCGGGTAACTTGTGCGGGCGATCTGTAGGCGACCCAAAGCGCGGAACGCTCCTCCTACCAGATAGAGCGTCCGTCCTTTCATGCGATCCAGCCATTTAACATTGGCAAGGTCGCTATCAGTGATGGTTTTGGCCTTTGCAAGATCGCCATCAGCTCGATCACTGAGCCGGATCACACCAAGAGGAAGGGTGTCAGCATCATGCCGCCCTTCCGCATCGATACGGATCAGTTCGAGAGAGCCACCCCCGATATCCGCCACGATTCCATCCGCCTCCGGGATGCCGCACAGCACACCCAGCGCGGAATGATCGGCTTCTTCCACGCCTGAGAGAATGCGGATAGGCACATCAGGCATCACTTCACGCAGGGAAGCCACGAACTCGGGTCCATTGGACGCATCACGCACTGCGGCAGTCGCGAGAATCTCGAACGGATCGGCATTCATCCCACGCGCAATGGCGTGGAAACGGCGCAGGACGTTGACCGCCATCGCCATGCCTTCCTCGTTCAGCCGACCTGTCTGGGTCAGCCCACGACCAAGCCGGAGAACTGCCTTTTCATTGAAGATCGGCATCGGATTACGGGAGATGCCATCAAAAACGACCATCCGGACTGAATTCGAACCCAGATCAACAACGGCGGAGCGAGCCGGAGCGTCAGCCTGCATGCATGGTCTCCGTAAGGACGACGACAAACGACCACAACGCTTCCCGGCGGGCGCTGCGATCAGGGATGAGGCACGAAACGATGTGCCCAACCGCTATAACCGATGAGATGGAAATTACCCAGTGAAGAAATCCCGCTCTTTTCCATGGGGCCTCACCACTCTCGGCTCAGCCGTTTTTCCCACCTGTCCGGGTGTCATTCATGAAGTCCCGGCGCCTCACGCCCTGTCCGCGCGACATATTCCGTATAGCCGCCATCATACCGATGCAGGCCTTCGGGGGTCAGTTCCAGCACGCGGTTCGAGAGGGCTGCGAGAAAATGTCGGTCATGCGAGACGAACAGCATCGTCCCCTCATAATCCGACAGGGCCGCGATCAGCATCTCTTTCGTCGCAATATCAAGGTGATTGGTCGGCTCATCCAGAACCAGAAAATTTGGCGGATCATACAGCATCAGCGCCATGACCAGACGCGCTTTCTCACCCCCGGACAGAACCCGACAGCTTTTATCGACATCATCGCCGGAAAACCCGAAACCACCCGCCAGCGCGCGAAGGGAGCCCTGTCCCGCCAGAGGAAACGCATCATTCAGCATCTCGAACACCGTCCGGTCGCCATCGAGCAGGTCCATGGCGTGCTGGGCGAAATAGCCCATCTTGACGCTGCCGCCGAGCGTCACTGTCCCTGCATCCGGTTCGGTCGTTCCCGTCACCAGTTTCAGCAAAGTCGATTTGCCCGCGCCATTGACGCCCAGCACGCAACAACGCTCCTGCCGACGGATCAGCAGGTCCAGCCCCTGATAAATCACCCGACTGCCATAACGCTTGTCGACGCCGCGCAGATTGACCACCGCATCTCCCGATCGCGGGGCTGGCGGAAAGGTGAAAGACAATGCCTGCCGTCGCTTCGGTGGCTCAACACGGTCGATTTTGTCCAGCTTCTTGACGCGGCTCTGCACCTGCGCCGCGTGAGATGCACGCGCCTTGAACCGCTCGATGAAGGCGACCTCTTTCGCGAGCATCGCCTGCTGACGATCGAACTGGGCCTGCTGCTGCTTCTCGTTCAGCGCCCGCTGCTGCTCGTAAAACTCGTAATCACCAGTAAAACTGGTCAGAACGCCACCATCAATCTCGATCACCTTGTTGATGATCCGGTTCATGAAGGCCCGGTCATGGGACGTCATCAGCAAAGCGCCGTCATACCCGGCGAGAAACTGCTCCAGCCAGATCAGGCTTTCGAGATCAAGATGGTTGCTCGGCTCATCGAGCAGCATCACGTCGGGTTTCATCAGCAGGATGCGCCCCAGCGCCACGCGCATTTTCCATCCACCGGACAGACGCCCCACATCGCCGTCCATCATTTCCTGACTGAACCCAAGCCCGTGTAGAACTTCCCGGGCCTTACCTTCCAGCGCATAACCACCGAGTTCCTCGAACCGCGCCTGCACTTCGCCAAACCGCTCCAGAATGGCGTCCAGTTCATCGAACCGCTCCGGGTCCGCCATCGCGGCTTCCAGTTCCGCCAGTTCGGCCCCGATCTCGGCCACGGGCCCGGCACCATTCATCACCTCAGCAACAGCGCTTCGCCCCGACATCTCCCCGACATCCTGATTGAAAAATCCAACCGTTATGCCGCGATCCGTCAGCACCTGCCCTTCGTCGGGCTCCTCCTGTCCTGTAATAAGCCGGAACAGGGTGGTCTTGCCCGCGCCATTCGGCCCCACAAGACCGATCTTCTCCCCTTTCTGCAACGCAGCCGACGCCTCGATGAAAATCACGCGATGGCCATTATGCTTGCTGATGTTGTCGAGCCGGATCATGGAGCCTCAGGTCTGAAGGGGAGCGGAAAACAGTCGCGCCCTTATTACGCAGAGCGCTCACCCCGTAAACCACGGACATCCGCCTGTCGCTCGGACACAGGGCGCCTTCACTGTCATATTCTTGAGAGCGGCAAAACGAGCCTGCAAAAGCAGAAACGCCCGAGTGACTTGAAAAGATGTCATGCCTGAAATGTCGTTTTCGTGAAATTGACACACATCAACGACACCGATCCCCATGACGCCGTGTATACTAAGCAGAACTCTCTTTTCGTCATATCGATCGGGCCGCTATCGGCTCTGAAAGACACAGCACGCCATGAGATACGCCCACAGCAATTTCGAAGCCTTCGCCCGCCCGGTAAAACCGGAAGGCGTGGAAAACCGATCCGCGTGGATCATCGGCGGCGGACTGGGCGGCATGGCGGCGGCGGCGTTCCTGATCCGCGACGCCCAGATGACGCCTTCAAAGATCACCATTCTTGAAGCATCAGACGCCGACGGCGGAGCACTGGACGGCGCAGGCAATGCGGAAACCGGCTGGCTGATCCGTGGTGGCCGGGAGATGGAGGAACAGTTTCAGTGCCTATGGGATCTGTATCGTTCGATCCCTTCGCTGGAAGTGCCGGATGCTTCTGTTCTCGATGAGTTCTACCATCTCAACCGCGTCGATCCCAGCAGCAGCCCTGTCCGGGCGATGTGCGGAAAGGGCCAGCCTCTGCCGGATCGGGACAGCCTGACGCTGACCGGAAAGGCGCGGAGGGAGATCATCGCGCTCATTCTCGCTGATGAAGAGAAGCTCGCAGGCAAGACCATCACCGACATGCTGTCCGCCGACTTCATGAAATCGAATTTCTGGCTGTTCTGGCGCTCGATGTTCGCTTTCGAGCCATGGCACAGCGCGATCGAGATGAAGCGCTATCTCGCCCGTTTCGTGCATCAGATCCTCGGATTGAAAGATCTGCACACTCTGAAATTCACCAAATACAATCAGCAGGAATCCCTCAGCAAGCCGCTGGCCACATGGCTCACCGATCAGGGCGTCGTGTTTCGTCATGGGGTGCAGGTGACGAATGTCGCTGTCGACACTTCGGGTGGAAAGAAAGTCGCAACCCATATCGACTGGCGGGAAAGCGGCACGGAAGCTGGCGTCGATCTTGGTCCGAATGAGCTGGTTTTTGTCACCAACGGTTCGATGGTGGAAAATTCCAGTTGGGGCGACCATCATACCCCCGCACCGATTGATACGACCATCAAGGATGGCAGCATCTGGCAGTTGTGGTGCAACATTGCCATGCAGGATCCGGCGTTCGGGCGTCCGGACGTATTCTGCGGCGACACCACAAAATCCCGCTGGTTGTCAGCAACTGTCACAACACAGGATGCACGCATTCCCGACCTCGTGCATACGGTGACGGGGCGTGATCCGTTCTCCGGACGCACGGTCACCGGTGGCCCGATCACCATTCAGGATTCCGCCTGGCTGATGAGCTGGGTCGTCAGCCGTCAGCCACATTTCAAAGGCCAGCCAAAAGGCCAGATGGTGGCATGGCTCTACGGGCTGTTCAGTGATGTGCCCGGAAATTACGTCAAAAAGCCGATGCAGGAGTGCACCGGCGAGGAAATCACACGGGAGTGGCTGTTCCACATGGGCGTGCCCGCCGACCAGATCGACGACATGGCGGCGACGGGCGCGATCACGCATCCCTGCATGATGCCCTTCATCACAGCGCAATTCATGCCGCGTTCCCCCGGAGATCGCCCGAAAGTGGTGCCGGATGGCAGCGTCAATCTCGCCTTTCTCGGTCAGTTCGCCGAAACACCGCGCGACACCGTGTTCACCACGGAATATTCCGTCCGCACGGCGATGGAGGCGGTCTACACGCTACTCAATGTCGATCGTGCCGTGCCGGAAGTCTTTGGCAGCGTCTACGATATCCGCATGCTATTGCAGGCGGCGGCGGAATTGCGGGACGGGAAGAAGGTGCCCGCCTCCGGTCTGCTGCATCATCTGACGGATGGAACCGAGATTGATGATCTACTGGAGCGTTATGGGCTGATCTGAACGAACTTTTTCCATCTATGTAATGGCTGGATAAGTTCAACAAATCGCAGGCCGGGGGAGTATCGAAAGGAAATTACACATCCGAGCTGTTCTCCCGCGCCACAGTTCCTGCTGACGTCAGCACTTCTGGTCGTCGAACAGTGCCGGGAAGTGACAGACAGGCGAGCAAACCCGCGAGCAGCAGCAAAAAACGGCCAGACCACCACCCATAAAGGAACGCGCCAGCAATACCCCCAGCTGTAAAGGACACAACAATCGCCCCGTGCAGCCACAGCCGCTCCCGCGTGCGGGCAAGCTGCGCCAGATCGGCGGGATGACGAAAGGAATCCAGCCAGTCCGCCAGTTCGATGCCGACATCGGTCAGCATTCCCGTCATATGCGTGGTCCGCACGCGGGCGCCGGATATGCGCGTGACAGTGGCGTTCTGCAGTCCCATCAGAAAACTCAGCCCATAAGCCAGCATCACGCCGCGGTGTACGCCCGGCAGCAGAATATCCACCAGCGCCAGAACACCAAGCAGACAGGCCTCCAGCAGAATGCTCCACGCATAGACGGACGGAAGAACCCGCCGTCGCCCTGCATTGACCAGAAGTGTGGCCAGCACCGCACCTGCGACAAAAGCGCCGATCAAACCGATACAGGACATAAACAGACTCACATGTCCCGCATGTAGTCCCGTCGCCAAGGTGGAGACATTCCCCGTCATGTTGGCGGAATAGTACCCGACCGCCAGAAATCCGGCAGCATTGACGGCTCCGGCTACAGCAGCGAGCGAACAGCCAAGACGCCGGTCAACCACCGCATCCCGCTCCGCCCCTTCATGTACGAGCACTCCGCCCTCCTACGTTCCCCGCTCCGCCATACTCTTGCAAGCAGTTCACTATACCACGGCCATCGAAAGCGGGGGAAAGGAAGCAGACATACGCGCCTCTCATTCCCGGCTGGACCTGCCGCACGATGCCTGCGACACTTGGGACGAAGCGGACAGATTGTCCCAGCCCGCGCCCCAAAATAGACGCGCATTGATGAAGGAAAGTCGGAAATGGACGGTTCAGGGGACGGAAAAGAATCTCATGATCCCTTCTCGCGGGAAGCCCTGCGCCTCGGACGCAGCTTCCGGGAAATGAACCTTTACGAAGGGTTCGAACTTCTGATCATGCTGATCCTGACGGCACTGATCATGATCATTACGGCTATTGCGACGTGGAGCCTCACAAAAGAAGTCTGGCGCCTCGCATGGTTCGGTCAGATCAGCCCGGACAACGCACCGACTTTCCAGAGCGTGTTTGGCAATATTTTCACCGTCATCATCGCCCTGGAGTTCAAAAGCTCGCTCCGGATCAGTCTCTCACACAACAAGGACGTTGTGCGCGTCCGCACAATCGTACTGATCGCGCTTCTCGCCGTCTCCCGGAAATTCATTATCCTCGACCTCAACGAAGTACGTCCCATGGAAATGATCGCCTTTTCCGCGGCTGTGCTGGCGCTCGGCGTCGTGTACTGGCTGATCCGTGAACAGGACACGCGCGTCGCTGCCCAGGCCGCCCGTTTCTCTGCCGCCGAAAAAGCCCCGCACGACCAACCGTCTCACACACAGGAATAATTTCGCCTTACCGGACCGCCATTGTTCGTATACAGAACTGCACCCATTGAGAAAGAATCAGCAGGTATCATGAAACGCAACATCCTCATTCTCACGGCGTTCGGCATCCTTCTAACTGCGTGCTGTCCCAAGCCTGACCCGAACAACAGCCCCGTGGACGGCAGCATTTCCTGCAATTTCGATCATCTGCCCGGTGAGAAAACCACCTGCCCTCTGCACCACTGACGAGATTCAGCGTAAAGCCTGAAATATTTCGGCATGGACGGCAACTGTCTCGGGTTTTGCTCTGCTTCCCAAAGAATGCAACTTCTTTGATCCCTGTTTGTAAATTTTAAAGAAAGCAGGACAGCTTTCCGTCCAGAGGCGGCGGGGCTGGATGATGGACGGTTACACGATTTCCGCCACTCCTTCGCCTCAGATGTGCAGTGTCACTGGGACATTACGCACACCGAGGATTTGTCCAGAACATTCAGCGCGGCGCAGCCGCAATCTCGGTCTCCCTGCACTTCGAACAGGCCATTTCCAGTCGTATCCTGTGATTACTTTCTGTCCATACTCACCCGATACGAAAAACAGAAAATTGAGAGAAGAAAACTTCTCATAACAGGCCATCCCATTTCGTGAAAAACTTGCACGATGGAACCGCAACTTCCCTCTTCTTGCCGCGTATAGGCGACTGATAACGCATTCTGACGTTTCCTTCAGTGAACCGAATGCGTCAGAGGACACACTCCTCCTCGGACCGCAGCCGCCTGTCATCCGTCACGACCAACAGCACTACACAAATAGCCTCCGTTCAGAACAAACAGAAACGGAATTGCCAGTATGGAAAATGTTTCCAGTATATGGTCTATTTTTACCTATGCACTTGTCATAGGAATAGTGCTGGCCGGTATGATGGGGCTGTCCGCCATAACCGGCACCCGACGAAGCGGCAGAGCCATGGGTCGCTCCATGTCCATGCCTTTTGAGTCCGGCATCATACCCACGGGCTCAGCACATCTGCGGTTACCTGTGCAGTATTATCTGGTGGCCATGTTCTTCGTCATTTTTGATGTCGAAACCGCCATTCTCCTGACATGGGCAACCGTTGTGACCGAAGTGGGTTGGATTGGCTATGGCGCGGCGCTCGCCTTTATTGTCTTTCTGGCAATTTCCCTTGCCTATCTGTGGCGAGCCGGAGCGCTGGACTGGGGGCCGCAGGTTCACCCACGCCGTGTAATGGACACACGAAAGGACCTCGCATCATGAGTTGGTCTCTTTCTTCCCCCGGTGCGTCCAGAGACGCGCAGCCCTCACCCAGTTTCAGTGAAACTCTCCGCCGCAATCTGGTCATGGGCCGGTTGCAGGATTTTGTTTCATGGGGGCAGAAAAATTCGATCTGGCCGCTGAATTTCGGCCTGTCATGCTGTTATGTGGAAATGGCGACAGCGTTCACCAGCCGCTTCGACATCGCCCGCTTCGGGTCTGAAGTCCTGCGCGCCACACCACGCGAAGCGGACCTGATCGTTATTTCCGGCACCGTATTCGTCAAAATGGCTCCGGTTATCCAGCATCTTTACAATCAGATGCTGGAGCCGCGCTGGGTGATCTCCATGGGATCATGCGCCAATTCCGGCGGCATGTACGACATCTACAGTGTCGTGCAGGGTGTAGACAGTTTTCTGCCCGTGGACGTGTATGTGCCCGGCTGTCCTCCGCGTCCCGAAGCCCTGCTGGAGGGGTTGCTGCTCTTGCAGAAATCCATCGGCACACAGCGCAGACCCCTGAGCTGGATGGTCGGACCGCAGGGCGTGGAACCTGTGACACCGCCCAGTCTGCGCGATGAAAAGCGCGACCAGCGCCGGGCCATGCGCGACCTGCGCACACCCGACGGGATCTGACGCCCATGACGATGCTCCTTTCTCCCGCCCGTGAACAGAGTCTTGCGGAAAGAATTTCGGAGCATCTCCCCAACGGTTTGCTGGCTACACAGACTGGATGCGACGGGGTCTCCATCCTCTGGATCGCGGCGACCGATCTGCGCCCCACCTTTGCCGCACTGAAGGCTGCTGCATCCCTCATGCTGCTGGACCTGACGGCCATAGATGAACGTGATCGCGCCCACCGCGACGGGCAGCCAAAATCGGCATTCACGGTTGTCTATCACCTGATTTCGCTAGCCACCCGTACCGATGAAGTGCGGATCAAGGTGCCTCTCGACGCAACAGTCCCCACCCTCCCCACCATCTGTGATCTCTGGCCCAACGCCAACTGGTATGAGCGCGAGGTCTGGGATTTGTTCGGTATCCATTTCCAGAACCATCCCTCCCTGCGCCGTATCCTGACCCCGCCCACATGGACCGGGCATCCCCTGCGCAAGGACCACCACGCCCGCGCCACGGAAATGCCGCCCTACAGCCTGACGGAAGAACACGAAGCGCAGGAGCAGGACGCCCTGCGCTTCGACCCTTCCGCGTGGGGCATGCGGCGACACAGTGACCACAGCGACTTCATGTTTCTCAATCTCGGCCCCAATCATCCCAGTGTGCACGGCGTTTTCCGCATCGTGTTGCAACTGGAAGGAGAGCGGATTGTCGATGCCGTGCCCGATATCGGTTTTCATCATCGCGGCGCGGAAAAGATGGGAGAACGCCAGTCATGGCATACCTACATCCCCTACACCGACCGGGTGGATTATCTCGGCGGCGTCATGAACAATTTCCCCTATGTGATGGCGGTCGAGACGCTGGCCGGGATTACCGTGCCACCACGCGCACAGATGATCCGCGTCATGCTGGCGGAACTGTTCCGCATTGCCAGCCACCTCGTCTTCTACGGCACCATGGTGCAGGATGTCGGACAACTTTCGCCTGTGTTCTACATGTTTACCGACCGCGAGCGCGTGTTCGGGATTATCGAAGCGATCTGCGGCTTTCGCATGCATCCGGCGTGGTTCCGCATTGGCGGAGTGGCTATGGACCTGCCCAACGGATGGGAAGGACTGATCCGCGTCTTTCTCCACGATCTTCCTCTGCGGCTGGACGAATACGATGCGATGGTCATGCGCAATCCCATTTTCCGCGCCCGGACGAAAGGCATTGGCGCCTATACCACCGCAGAGGCAGTCGAATGGGGCGTTACCGGACCGGGGCTGCGCGCTACAGGGCTGGAATGGGATTACCGCAAACATGCGCCCTATGCCTGTTATGACCAGCTCGAATTCGACATTCCCACTGGTACTAACGGCGATTGTTATGACCGGATTGCCGTGCATGTGGAGGAAATACGTCAGAGCCTGCGCATCATCCGCCAGTGCGTGGACAACATGCCCGCAGGTCCGGTCAAAGCCGACCATCCACTGACAACCCCACCGCCCAAGGCGCGGACGATGCATGACATCGAAACCCTGATCCATCACTTCCTCAGCGTAAGCTGGGGACCAGTCATTCCCCCGGGAGAAGCTCGGGCCAGCATCGAAGCCACGAAAGGCGTGAACACCTACACTCTGATCAGCGATGGAGGCACAACGTCCTATCGCACGCGCATCCGCACACCGTCCTTCGCCCACTTGCAAATGATCCCCCTGCTCAGTCGCGGCATCATGGTGGCGGACCTGATCGCGATCCTGGGCAGCATCGATTTCGTGATGGCCGATGTCGACCGCTGATCTCCCCCTCCCAGCGCCCATGCGCGCGGAAATCCTTGCCCTTGCGGCGCAGGAACTGCACCCGCGCGGCGCGAGTGTCGCGGCCCTGCGGCTGGTGCAAGCTCACTTTGGATGGGTCAGCACCGCGCATCTGCGCGAAGTGGCCGATCTGCTGGGCATGTCGGCGGATGATCTCGATGGCGTCGCGACCTATTTCAACCTGCTGTTCCGCAGGCCGGTCGGACGACATGTCATCATGCTGTGCGACAGCGTTTCATGCTGGATCATGGGACGCGAACCGCTCTGCGTCCATCTGTGCCGAAAGCTCGGCATAAGGCCCGGAGAAACTACGGCGGACAACGCCATCACGCTGCTCCCCACCGTCTGCATCGGACACTGCGATCACGCTCCGGCCATGCTGGTTGACAACACGCTACATGGGGATGTGACCACTGAAAGCCTCGATCACCTGATCGATACGTTGAGGGACACGCCATGACGGCCGCCTCCGAACGTCCCCTGACCGCCATGATCGATCCTGCCGTGGGTCCGCCCGACTGCGCGGCATACGAACGCGCTGGCGGCTGGCAGGCCGTGCGACTGGCGCTGGGCACCCTTTCCCCGGCTGAGATCATAGACAGGGTGACACGCTCAAAGCTGCGCGGGCGTGGAGGCGCAGGCTTTGGGACCGGGCAGAAATGGAGCTTCGTACCCAAGGAACCCGCGTCTGAACGCCGCAAATACCTGATCGCCAACGCGGACGAGATGGAGCCGGGCACCTTCAAGGACCGCTGGCTGCTGGAAGGCAATCCTCTCCAGCTGGTCGAAGGCATGATCCTTGCCGCCTACGCCGTGCAGGCCGGGCATGGCATCATCTTCCTGCGTGGGGAGTATCAGGAAGCCTGCGTCCGCCTGCACCGTGCAATCGGAGAGGCAAGGCAGCAGGGCTGGCTGGGCGAGAACATTCTCGGCTTAGGCTTCAGCTTTGACATCCACGTACATTCCAGCGCCGGACGCTACATATGCGGCGAGGAAACCGCCCTTCTGACCGCACTGGAAGGTCGTCGCGCCACACCACGCAGCAAGCCGCCCTTTCCGCAGACCGGCGGCCTGTGGGGCGCGCCAAGCGTGGTGAACAATGTCGAGACGCTGTGCAACCTGCCCCATATCATCGCCAACGGACCGGAATGGTTCGCGGGCCTCGGGCTGGGCGAGGATGGTGGCACCAAAATCTATGGTGTCAGCGGGCGCGTAGCAAAGCCGGGCGCATGGGAACTGCCGATTGGCACTCCGCTGCGTCAGATCATCGAAGACCACGCAGGCGGCATGCGCCCCGGCTACCAGTTGCGCGCCCTGCTGCCCGGTGGAGCTTCCACCGCCTTTATCGACGCCACGGCCCTCGACGTCGCCATGGATTACGGATCGGTGGAAAAGGCGGGCAGCAGGCTTGGCACCGGCATGGCCATCATTCTGGACGATCGCACCTGCCCCATCGGCATGATCCGCAACCTTGAACATTTCTTCGCACAGGAATCCTGCGGCTGGTGCACGCCATGCCGTGATGGACTGCCATGGGTGGAGCGCCTGCTGGACGCGATTGAAGACGGGACGGGTCGTGATGAAGATTTGGAGCAGCTTGACCGTCATGCCCGCATGCTGGGCGCTCCGGGGCGGACCTTCTGCGCCCATGCGCCGGGAGCGATGGCGCCACTGGCCAGCGGACTGAAGCTTTTCGCCGCCGATTTCGCCGCCCACATCCAGCAGGGCCGTTGCCCGCATCAAGCCGGAGCAGGACCATGACCACCATCCGCATCGATGGACGGGATTGCCAGACCCGCAGCGACATCAACCTGCTTCAGGCCTGTCTGGAGGCGGGAGCCAACCTGCCCTATTTCTGCTGGCATCCCGAACTCGGCTCCGTCGGCGCTTGCCGGCAGTGCGCCGTCAAACAGTTCAGCGGGCCGGAGGACAGAAAGGGCCGCATCGTGATGGCTTGCATGACTCCTGTCAGCGAGAACGCCATTATCTCCATCGACGATCCGGAAGCCCGCGACTTTCGGGCCAGCGTTATTGAATGGATGATGGTCAATCATCCTCATGACTGCCCTGTCTGCGAGGAAGGCGGCGAATGTCACCTGCAGGACATGACGGTCATGACCGGGCACAACACCCGTCGCTACCGGTTTACGAAGCGGACCCATCGCAATCAGGATCTCGGGCCGTTCGTAAAACATGAAATGAACCGCTGTATCGCCTGCTATCGCTGCGTGCGGTTCTACCGTGATTACGCGGGCGGCGATGATCTGGCGGCCTTTGCCTCGCATGACAATGTCTATTTTGGTCGTGCCGAAGACGGCACGCTGCAAAACGCGTTCAGCGGCAATCTGGTGGAAATCTGCCCGACCGGCGTGTTTACCGACAAACCCTTTTCCGCCGTCTACACCCGCAAATGGGACATGCGGGGCGCGCCCTCAGTGTGCGTACACTGCGCAGTGGGCTGCAACACCATCATCAATGCCCGCGAGGAAACCCTCCGGCGTGTGCTGAACCGCTACAATGCGGACATCAACCGCTACGTGTTGTGCGACCGGGGGCGGTTCGGTCATGGTTTTGTCAATGCGCCGACACGGATCCGCACGCCGCTGCGCGCCATTGACGGACAGCAGGTGCCCGTCCCCATGGCGGACGTCCTGACCGCCTTCGCGCGTATGGCGACGAAGGGGCGGATTGTGGGCATAGCCTCACCCCGCGCAGCATTGGAGACCTGTTTCAGTCTGCATGCGCTGGTAGGGCCAGAGCGTTTTTCCACCGGCCAGACGCGACAGGAACAGGAATGCGTGGAACTGGCCCGTACCCTGCTCTCCCGGCATTCCGGCACTCTTCCCACCCTGCATGAAATGGAAAGTGCCGACGCCGTGCTGGTGCTGGGCGAAGACGTCTGCGTCACAGCTCCCCGGCTGGGTCTGTCACTACGGCAGTCGGTGCGACAAGCCTCTTTCCATACGGCGGACAACGCGAAAGTGCCACGGTGGATGGATGCGGCGGTCCGTACGTTGGGCAGCGAGTGTCCTTCCGCCCTGTATGTCCTGACTCCTGCGCCGACCGATCTGGATAATGTGGCTGCTGAAACCTTTCGCGCATCACCCGATGATATCGCACGACTTGGCTTTGCTATCGCCCACGAAATTGATCCCTCCGCTTCACCCGTCACGGATCTGACGCCGGATGATTCGGCGCGTGCCGCACGCATTGCGCAGGCGCTGATGGCAGCACAAAAACCGCTGGTCGTATCCGGCATGCAGTATGGCTCTCTGGCACTGATGCAGGCCGCCGCCAGTATTGCCGCAGCTCTTGCCCGCGTCACACCTGCCGCGGGCCTGTCGCTGGTTCTGCCGGAATGCAACAGCATGGGGCTGGCCATGATGGGCGGACTGCCGCTGGAAACAGTGATGGAACAGGCCCGGGCAGGCGAGATTTCCACCCTGATCATCGTGGAAAATGACCTGACGCGCGCCCTTGATCCCGCCGATGTAGCGGAACTTGTGGCGACTGTTCCCAACATCGTTGTGATCGACCATACGGTGACACCACTGTGCCAGCACGCCAGTCTTGTCCTGCCCATTGCGGCCTTCAGCGAATGCAGCGGCACACTGGTCAGTCAGGAAGGCCGGGCGCAGCGCTTTTTCCAGGCGGTCTTTCCCCCTGCCCCGATACAGGCCGGCTGGCGGTGGATACAGGCACTTGCCCGAAGCCTTGACTCGTCCATGCACCCCATAACGGGTCTGATCGACTGGCGGGATCTCGATGATGTTCTTGCCGCGCTGGCAACGGCATTTCCCGATCTGGCTGCGGCCGTTATAGCTGCGCCCGAAGCAGATTACCGTATCAATGGTGAGAAACTTCGCAGCCAGACCTATCGCGCCAGCGGGCGGACCGTCATCCGTTCCTTCGTCAGTGTGCGTGACCAGCCGCCACCCGCCAGCCCGGACACACCATTCAGCAGTTCAATGGAAGGAGCCTATGAACCGGACATGCCCGGCGCACTGGTTCCCTACTATCAGACGCCCGCATGGAATTCGGTGCAGGCGCTTAACCGTTTCCAGTCCGAAATCGGTGGGCCCATGCGTGGTGGTCCCTCGGGTATCCGGCTGTTAACCCCAGCGGAAAATCAAAACACGGAAGCGCAGCCCTACGCTTACAGCACGGATATTCCATCCCCCTATGTTCCACAGGCGGATACTGTGCTGGTGCTGCCCGATACACACCTGTTCGGCAGCGAGGAACTGAGCATGTTCTCGCCTCCCATCATGGCGCGATCCAGTGCGCCAACGCTGGGGCTGCCCGCCAGCGCGATCAGATCCGACCGTATGGTGCTGCATCTGGAAGATGGACCATACGTTTTGCCCGTGGAATTCGTGCCCGGTCTCCCCGAAGGCACTGTCCTATGCCCCACGCACAGGGTCGCACGCGCGTTCCGTTTCCCCCGCATGGCCCGGCTTGAGAGTTTGCCAGATGAAGGAGAACAATCATGACTTCTTCAGCACTCTTCACCATCATTCTTACTCCGCTTCTCCTCCTTGCCCTTGCGACCGTGCTGACATGGGTCGAACGGCGACTGCTGGGCTTATGGCAGGACCGGCATGGTCCCAACCGCGTAGGACCGGGCGGCATGTTTCAGGCCGTGGCGGACGGCATCAAGATCCTGTTCAAACAGGACTGGATTCCTCCCTTTGCTGATCGGGGTGTTTTCATTCTTGCTCCTGCTATCGGCATGATGACGGTCCTGCTATCCTTTGCCGTCATTCCGGTCACGATGGGCACGGGCATTGCTGGCGACCTGAATGTCGGGCTGCTGTTCATCCTCGCCATGATGGGGCTGGGTGTCTATGCGGTGGTGCTGGCCGGGTGGTCCTCCAACAGCAAATTCGCGCTGCTGGGCGGCATGCGGGCAGCAGCGCAAATGATCAGCTACGAAGTCTTCATGGGACTTTCGCTGCTGGGCGTGGTCATGATGGCTGGATCATTCAGCCTGCACGACATCGTGACGGCGCAGGCGGGGTTATGGTTCATCATCCCGCAATGCCTCGGCTTTGGTGTGTTCCTGCTTGCAGGCATTGCGGAAACACACCGTCTCCCCTTTGATCTTCCCGAAGGGGAGAACGAACTGGGCGCAGGTTTCCATACCGAATATTCGGGCATGAAATTCGGTATGTTCTTCATTGCCGAATATGCCGGGATCGTTTTGGTCTCAAGCCTTGTGACCACGCTTTATCTTGGAGGCTGGCGCGGACCACTGCTGCCCCCTGCCCTGTGGTTCATGATCAAGACCGGCGGCATGGTGGCGTTTTTCATTCTGTTGCGCGCAAGTCTCCCCCGCCCGCGTTACGATCAGTTGATGGCGTTGGGCTGGAAAGTCCTGCTGCCGCTTTCACTTTTAAATATCATGGCGACCGGAACTATTCTTATGTTGCGTGCGTCTTTGTAGCACGCCCGATGCAAAGGCATCTCCCATGTTCCATACATTGCGCACCCTGTTCCTGACGGCGCTGCATGCTTTCCACCGGCGCGCGACCGTGCAATATCCCGAACAGCAGCCCTATCTGCCGCCGCGTTATCGCGGACGGATCATTCTGTCGCGCGATCCCGATGGAGAGGAACGGTGTGTGGCGTGCAATCTGTGCGCTGTCGCCTGCCCGGTGGACTGCATCAGTCTGCAGAAAACCGAGACCGATGGGCGCTGGCATCCAGAATATTTCCGGATCAATTTCTCCCGTTGTATTTTCTGCGGATTTTGTGAGGAAGCCTGTCCAACCTACGCCATACAACTGACTCCCGATTTTGAGATGGGCGAATACGCGCGCCCCAATCTTGTTTATGAAAAGGAAGACCTGCTGATAAGCGGAACCGGGAAATATCCCGATTACAGCTTCTACAATGTCGCGGGCATCCCCATCCCCGGCAAGGAACGCGGTGCTTCCGAACGCGAACGCCCGCCAATCGATCTTCACTCCCTGCTGCCGTAACCATCATGCACGCTCTGGCCCTCCTTGCTGCCAGTGTGACCGCCATCGGGGCCATCATGATCATTACCCGGAAAGTCGCCGTGCATGCGGTGCTGTATCTGGTTGTGACACTGCTGGCGCTGGCGGCATTACTTGTGATGCTCGGAGCGTCCTTCGCGGCGATGCTGGAGATCATCATTTATGCCGGCGCGATCATGGTGCTGTTCGTCTTCGTCATCATGATGCTCAATCTGGGGCAACCGGACAGCGCGCGCGAAAAGGAATGGCTGCGTCCGCGCGCATGGCTGGGGCCGGGATTTCTGGCCGCTATCGTGTGTGCGGAACTTCTTTATTGTATCAGCCCTCTTTCCGAAGCCGTTCCTCCCCTTTCCTCCATTACGGCACATGATGTCGGGCTAAGCCTGTTTGGCCGCTATGTGCTGATGGTCGAACTGGCGTCATTCCTGCTTCTGGCTGGTCTGGTCGCGGCTTTTCACATCGGGCGCAACCGGGCTGAGGAGCGCTGACATGCCAGTATTTTCCTTCAACGACACCTTGCTGCTGGCCACCATCCTGTTTTCGGTCGGGCTGGCGGGCGTTCTCATCCGGCGCAACATGCTGTTCATGCTGATGTCGCTGGACATCATGCTCAATGCGGCCGCCCTCGTTTTCGTGGGCGCAGGTGCACGCTGGCATGACGCGGCGGGACAGGTGATGTTCCTGCTGATTCTCGCCCTCGCCGCCGTAGAAACGGCGGTGGGGCTGGCCATCATCCTGTGCCTACACGGCCGGGGACGTCCCACGCTCGATGCCGATACCGGCAACCTTTTGCAAGGATAAGGGCCATGGGCGAAATTCTGCTTCCCCTTCTCATCCTTTCTCCATTGGCGGCATCCCTGATCCTGTTCGTAACCGCCGGACGCATGAGCGCGTATGCCGTCGGGACGGTTGCCTGTGTGAGCCTAGGACTATCCGCCGTCATCAGCATCGTTCTGTCCGCCCTGCTTCTGTCCGGTCCAACGACAGGGATAATGCAGGTAACGCTGTGGCCATGGATGCATATCGCAGGATTTTCAGCCGATATCGCATTCATACTGGACCGGATTTCCATGGTCATGATCCTTGTCGTCACGATTGTGGGATTGCTGATCCATATCTATGCCGCACGCTATATGCGGGACGATCCGGGGATTGCCCGCTTTTTTGGCTGCATGACGCTGTTCGTGGCCTCCATGCTGGTGCTGGTGCTGGCGTCCGACCTGCTCTGCCTGTTTATCGGGTGGGAAGGCGTGGGGCTGTGTTCCTACCTACTCATCGGGTTCTGGTACGACAACCCTGTCAATACTGCTGCCGCACGCAAGGCCTTTTATATGACCCGCATGGGAGATGCGGCCTTGCTGTGCGGCCTGCTGCTTCTGGCCACGGCGACAGGTTCCCTGCACATCGGCACCGTTCTGGCGGCGATTACAAACGGGCAGATAACCCCGACCGCCCTAAACATGGCCGCACTTTTCATCCTCATAGGAGCCCTTGCCAAATCGGCGCAGATCCCGTTCCACACATGGCTGCCGGATGCCATGGCCGGACCGACACCGACTTCCGCCCTGATCCATGCGGCGACGATGGTTACGGCTGGAGTCTATCTGATTGCGCGACTGCATGACCTTTTTGCCTTGGCCGTCCCCGTCATGGCGCTTACGGCCATGCTCGGCGCGCTGACCATTCTTATGGGAGCCTGCACGGCGCTGGTGCAGTCCGATCTCAAGCGTATCCTTGCATGGTCTACGATCAGCCAGCTTGGCTACATGTTTCTCGCCCTTGGATGCGGCGTGTGGCAAGCGGCGCTGTTTCACCTAATGACCCATGCCTTTTTCAAGGCGCTCCTTTTCCTGACCGCGGGCGCGGTTATCGTGCGCACCCATCATGAACAGGATATTTTCCGTCTGGGCGGCCTGCGCCACACCATGCCGGGACTGACCGCCGCCTTTGTCATCGGAGCCTCCGCGCTAGCCGGTTTGCCCGTGGTCACGGCCGGGTGCTACAGCAAGGAAATGATCCTGTCGGGCGTATGGCCCGCCCATTTCCGCCTGCCCCATGAATTGATGCTGAGCGGACATTTCCTGTGGGGGATGGCCCTGCTGGGAGCCTTCCTGACCGCGCTTTATATTTTTCGATGCGTATTCATCGTTTTTGGCGGGAAGGCGGGAACCGCAGCGACAGGACGAACGTCACGTCTCATGACCATTCCCCTTGGCTGCCTGTGTGTCCTGTCCCTCTGTGGAGGCATCATTGAAATGCCCACGACATTTCCTCCCCTTCATCTGTTCAGCACCCTTCTTGATCCTGCGGCATCCCACTCACACGTGGATGAACCCGGCTGGCTGGTGCTGGCGGGTGCCGTTGTTCCGCTTGCCGGACTTGGCGTCGCATGGGTGCTGTGGGGACGCCCTTCACCCGTCATGCGCGAGATACCGGGACAGGCGGCAGTTATTCGCTTTGCCCGCACCGGCGAGGGTATCGACATACTGTATGACCGTCTGTTCGTGCAGCCCTTTCGTTTCCTGACGTGGCTGACGCGGCATGACATTCTTGATTACGCCATAACCGGAGCGGGACGGCTGACACGGACGGCCAGCACCTCGGTTCTCAGAGCGCGAACGGCTTTTCTGGGCACGCTGACCCTATGGGGGACCAGTGGCATAAGGTGGGCCGATCACCTGATGGGCCAGATACAAAACGGTCGCGTGCGGTGGTATGCAGCATGGATTGCCGGTGGGCTGTGCGTGGCTCTCACCATGGCGGTGCTGTCATGAATCCCCTTCCCGCCCTTGTGCTGCTGCCTGTCATAGGCGGTGGTCTGGCGTGGCTGGCTGAGCGCATTCGGCCTCATACCAGCGCACCCGCACGTAATGCATCGTGGTGGGTAATGCTGGCGACCCTGATTGTGGAAGCCCTACTGCTTGCAATGGTCACATTCAACCATCCGACCATTCGCACAGGGCCATGGCTTGAGCATTTTTCCATGCCATGGATTCCAACTATGGGGATCGCTGTCAGACTGGACATGGACGGTCTTTCGCTTTCACTGATCTGGCTTTCGCTGATCCTGTGCTTTCTGTGCGCATGCCTTGCCACCCGTCAGGTTACGGTCAAATCCGGCACATTCCATTTCCTTTTTCTTACGACGCTTACTGGTATTATCGGGACATTTCTGGCCACAGACCTGTTCCTGTTCTTCTTTTTCTGGGAACTGATGCTGGTGCCGATGTTCGTGCTGATCGCCGTATGGGGGCATGAAGACAGACAGCGCGCCGCTCTGAAGTTTTTCATGTTCACGCAGGGCAGCGGGCTGCTCATGCTGCTGTCCATCCTCGGCCTGGTCATTACGCATGATCGGGAAACCGGCGTGCTGACATTCGATTATTTCACACTGGCCCAGACACACCTGTCCCCTATCCTCTCCATGCTGCTCATGCTGGGATTCTTCATAGCCTTTGCCGTCAAGCTGCCGATCGTGCCGGTCCATGTCTGGTTGCCGGATGCGCATACTCAGGCGCCCACGGCTGCCAGCGTACTACTGGCAGGCATTCTTCTCAAAACTGGTGGATATGGCATGATCCGTTTCAATGTCATGCTGTTTCCCGATGCGGCCATGTATTTCGCGCCCGTCGCCATGGGGCTGGGCGTTGTCGGGGTTCTGTACGGGGCGTGGCTGTCCTGTGCACAGAATGATCTCAAGCGCCTGATCGCTTACAGCAGTATCAGCCATATGGGTTTCGTGGTGCTTGGCATCTTTACCGGTTCACGCATGGGAATGCAGGGAGCGATCATCCAAATGCTGGCCCACGGATTGAGCGCTGGTGCGCTTTTCCTGATCGCGGGTGCCATTCAGGACCGACTGCATACACGTGACATGCACCGTATCGGCGGCTTGTGGACAGCCATGCCACGCCTGTCCGCCATGGGGCTGTTTTTTGCCGTAGCGTCGCTTGGAATGCCGGGACTGGGTAACTTCGCGGGCGAGTTCCTCGTGCTGCTGGCGACATGGCATGTCAGCCCTATCATTGCGACAGCGACGACCGTGGGGCTGGTTCTGGCCGCCATTTATGCGCTGCGGATGGTCAATCGCGTCTTTCTGGCGGCTCGTCGGGAGGGTCAAATCCCCCTGAAGGATCTGCCCGTCCAGCAGATGGCGGTTTTCGCCTGTGCGATGATTTTTCTGATCGTGCTGGGTCTGCATCCACAGCCTTTCATGACGTTTTCCTCTCCCTCTTCCCTGTCCGTGATAGAGGCGACCGGTCAGGGAGATCATGCGCCATGATCGGACACGATGTTTTCCTGCCAACATCTTTGCCGGTGCTCTGTGTAGGGATCACGGTCATGCTCGCCGCAACGGCGTGGCGACGTTCGACGAACCGTAGTTTTCTAACCGGAATGGGGACACTGCTTCTGGCTCTTGTGTTTGTAGGGCACCATACCGGCACAGCACCGGATAATAGAGACAGCCTGTTCATTCAGGATCAATGGGCAAACTATACTGCCATCCTCATCATGTTTTCCAGCATGTGTATCCTGCTCATGTCGTGGCGGAATGACGCACACGACAGAACCAAACTGACGGATGAATATCCTCTGCTGTACATGCTGGGCACGCTTGGCGCACTGACCATGGTCTTCAGCGCGAATTACATGCCTTTTTTCCTGGGACTGGAAATCCTTGGTGTCTCGCTCATGGGACTTGTGACCTTCCGGCACTGCCCGGCCATGCAGGGTTATGAAGCAGCAATGAAATACCTGATCCTGTCAGGCATGTCTTCCGCCATTCTTCTGTTTGGTATCGGTCTGGCATACGGCGTTACGGGATCGCTGCGGTTCATGCCGCCCGCCGCAGCCGGAGATATTTCCCCTGCGCTGCCGGTTGTCGCCACGATCATGATCCTTGTCGGCATGTTTTTCAAGCTTTCTGCTGCTCCCTTCCATATGTGGCTGCTGGACGTGATGGAAGGCGCACCTGTTCCCGTGGCGGCGTTTCTGGCTGTGATTTCTAAAATTGCTATATTTTCTTCGCTTGTCCGTTATTTCGGAACGGGAAACCAGCTGTCCTTCCTCAACGACATCCTGTATGTTGTCATTATCCTGACCATTATGGGGGGCAACCTGCTTGCATTGCGTCAAACCAGCCTCACGCGTCTTCTGGCCTGCTCATCCATTGCGCATGTAGGCTACTTGCTGATTGCCTTTCTTTGCCCCGGCCGTCTGCAATCGGGGGCCATAACCATTTATCTTCTGGCCTATACAGCCAGTACATTAGGCGTCTTTGCGACCATGGCCGCCTTCGCAACGCCTGACGGGCCCGATGGCACGGTCATCGCGCAATGGAAGGGACTGTTTTTCACCCGCCCGTTTCTGGCTTCTTCCATGTCACTCATGCTGCTTTCGCTTGCGGGCATTCCACCAGGCATCGGATTTTTTGCAAAGTTCGAGATCGCGGCGACAGGAGTGGAATACCAGCGCAACCTGCTGCTGGGTGTGCTCATAATCGGCAGCATTATCGGGTTGTATTATTACCTGAACATCATCCGTGTCATGATGTCAGCGCCATCGCTGCCATCAGCCAGCCTGAATCGACATATGCGCCCGGAACTGATGGCGCTTGTCATCGTTCTCACAATAATCGTGGTGATTGGAGGGCTTTTTCCCGCCCGCGCCCTCCATCCTCTTCTTCCTGCTTTCCCCATCCCGTCTGAGACAGAGGACGAGATGACGATGCGTTGACAAAACTTCTTTTCGATTTCCCTAAAACATGGAAAGGATTTTCCCATGTCCTCTCATGTCTTTCACATTCTAGCGCAAAAAGGCAGCACGGTCATCACCGTGAAAGCAGATGACCCCGTTGTGAGTGTCGCCACCATACTAGCGCAGCATAATATTGGTGGTGCACCCGTTCTTGACCCTGATGAGCGCCTGGTTGGCATGGTCTCTGAAAAAGGGATCGTTCATGCGTTATCCGAACACGGTGCGAACATATCCACTCTGGCCGCAAAGGATATCATGACGAGAGATATGCCGACCGCAACACCTGATGACAGTATTTACGACATTGCCTGTCGCATGACATATTCCCGCAGTCGGCATGTACCGGTTCTGGAAAACGGAACGCTTATCGGGCTGGTCAGCATTGGAGATATTGTCAAACTTCGCGCTGAAAATGCCGAACAGGAAGCACGTGAACTGCAGGATTACGTGACAGGTAGCGACCATGCGGCCGTCCAGCCTCCCCATGAAGCGCCCCCCATGCAGTGCGGAGCAAAGCAAAACTAACCTTCGTAGAGGTAGTGGGGATTATGTAATTCTTGGTCTGCAATCATGCCAATGAATGAAAAATAATTGCTTTAAATCTCCAATCCCTGACCTGCCAGGCATGTTACGCTTGTCCTCTCGCTATAACGCACATCATAGCCTTTACCGCAAATAAATCGTCTGCACCGCCTACATTTCTATGCAACTTCATGTAAAAGAAGAAATATTTCTTTACGACCCATTATTCCGCAACATCAAACAATCCGTATCTCGTGCTGCCTTGCGAAGTTCTTCACACAGTATAGGCACGATCGGACGGGCACCATGCCCCATAAACTGTTCTATATAATAATTTCCCAGTCCCGGAATGGGAGGAATGGTTTCACAGACCGTCAACCCAAGCGCCTGCACCAGATTCTGAGATGCTGGCCAAGGCACTAGCGCCAAGGCGTGACTTTCCTTGATCATCATGAGCGCAAGAGGCGTTGTATCAACGGATTCAACTGTCAGGGCAGGATCATCGGCCATACCAGGATATCGCGTCAGCAACGTATTCCACCCGACAGCATGCGACCGCACATCCAGCAATCTGAAATCCGTTATGTCACTGGCATCTGTTATGGCCTCGATATCCGGTGCCTTGCCAACAACAACATGCGTGATACCCATCAGCCAGCCCGGATGTGAGAGCGTGGACATGCCATGATCAAATCGGATCGCGAGATCCGGTTCGGTGTGACGCTGTATGTCTTCTATGATGAGATCAATGCGAACCGACGGATGCGCCTGCTCGAAAGCGACCAGACGACGCGGCAACCAGCTCATGGCCATCAACTGACTGGCAACGAGAGAAATCCGCTCTTCATTTTTTCTTGGAAAAAGGGAAGCCGTCTTCGACTCAATGGCCCGCAAAGACACCTGCACAGTCGGTAGAAACTCGTTCCCCTCCACGGTCAATCGAACCCTGTTGGGATTTCTGACAAACAGCGGCTTTCTGAGATAGGTCTCAAGGGCAAGGATCTGCTGGCTGACCGCAGCCGCCGACATGTTCAACTCACGCCCCGCCGAGGCAAAACTCTGATGCCGTGCCGCCGCATCGAAAACGCGTAGCCAGTTCAGGGACGGAATACGGGATGGCTGCATCCATCAAGCTTAAGCTGAGCTTATGCTTTCTGCCAAGAAAAAATATGTTCCGATATCGCATTTAAAAATCTAATGAAGTTACGTAGTTTTTTGTCATACCCATCAACAGGAAATCATGAATGCCTCTTCGTGCGACCTGTCTTGCGATAGCAGGAATGTTCCTGACATGGTCGGGTTCCAGTCGGGCTGAAGAGTATTCGCGCACACTCACCATCGCCACGGAAGGCACCTATCCTCCCTGGGCTTTTGCAAAACCGGATGGTTCATATGCCGGTTATGAAATGGATCTTGTGAACATTCTCTGCCAGCGCATGAAGGTAACGTGCCGGGTTGTGACGCAGGACTGGAATGGCCTGATCCCCGGACTGCGCGTCGGACAGTACGACGCCATCATTGCATCAATGGGCGTCACGGAAGAACGCAGCAAGGTCGTTTCTTTTTCCATTCCCTACACACGCGCACCCAATGGCTTTCTGACAACAGCCACTGACCCATTGGCGCATCTGCCGTATAGAGAAAGCTCTTTCGATCTCACGCAGGAACCACAGACAGCACGATCGGCGCTGGACACCCTGAAAGCCGCCTTCGCTGGTAAGGTGATCGGCGTCCAGACAGGCTCCACAGCCGCCGTCTTTGCCGAAGCTTACCTTCAGGGGCTGACAGTCCGGGAATATCCATCTTTCGAGCAACTTGGGCTCGAACTGGCGGCCGGACGCATAAACATCGCGATTGCCAACGTCACAACCTTCAAAACCCTTATGGAAGCGGCTCTCAAGGGCTCCCTCGTGATGACGGGTCCGACATTTTCCGGCGGCGTTCTCGGGTCCGACACAACCAACATGGCGTTCCGTCCCGACGATGACGCCCTCCGCAACGCCTTCAATGCCGCACTTGCTTCCGTCAACAGGGACGGCACGAACCAAGCCCTGTCAGAAAAATGGTTTGGCACGGATATTTCGATCCATGACTGAAAAATTCTGAAGATTCCGAAAGATTTTCTCACGGACACCGTCCGGTCTCGCTTCCTCATTCCGATTGCAGAGTTAAGATGTTTTCTCCCATCGCACCACTCACGCACAGCATAACGGTTTATCTGGATGACCAGCCGATCCCCGCCAGCAAAGGGGAAAGCGTAGCCGCCTGCCTGCTGCGTGCTGGCGTGGCGTTCAACCGACTGACGCCCGTGTCCGGCGCGCCCCGTCTGCCTTATTGCATGATCGGTCAGTGCTTCGACTGTCTGGTGGAAATTGACGGCATCGGCAATCAGCAGGCCTGCCTGACAATCGTCCGCGACCGCATGCGGGTCCGTCGTCAGAATGGTGCCGCCGTCGCTCTGGAACACTCCGCACAATGACGCAGACAACCAACATGCGCCCCTCCGTGCCAATGGATGCTGACATCATCATTGTGGGATGCGGCCCGGCAGGCATGACAGCCGCCATCGAACTGGCCGACGCAAACTGCTCGGTCATCGTGCTGGACATGCAGCCGACACCGGGCGGTCAGATCTTCCGCAATCTGGAAGCCAACATTTCTCAAAAGAGCTCTGACAAACAGGAGCTTCTTGCGGCACTTGGCCCTGCCTACCGCGCCGGAGCGGACCTGATCCGACGGTTCCGCGCCAGCTCACGCATCGACTACCGCCCCCTGACAACCGTGTGGGAAGTCCGACCGGACGGGACAGTGGGCTGGATGCGCGGGATGGACGCAGGCTACCTCCGTGCCACCACTGTCATTCTGGCCCACGGCGCAATGGAACGACCCGTGCCTTTCCCCGGCTGGACCCTTCCCGGTGTCATGACGGCGGGTGCTGTCCAGACGCTCCTGAAAGCGGGCAATCTCAAACCGACAGGCAACGTCGTTCTGGCGGGAACAGGCCCTCTGCTGCTGTTACTGGCGACACAGCTTCACAAGCTGGGCGTGAAACCAACTCTCATCGCGCGCACCGACCGCTTTTCCGATAGTCTGCAGGCTATGCGTCATCTGCGCAGAAATAGCCTCCTTCCAGTGGTCAAGGGACTGGGATGGCTGGCACAGCTGAAACGCTCGGGTGTGCGCATGGTCTCCGGACTGTCTGACCTCGTCGCAGAGGGTGAACGGAAAGTCGAGGCTGTCAGCTTTACAGTCAAAGGACGAAGAGTGAGTCAGGCCTGCGATCTGCTGGTCGTGCATGACGGCATCGTGCCTGCCATCGATATTCCCAATGGAGCCGGGCTGGCACTGCAATGGGATCAGGCCAATGCCAGTTGGCGTCCGCGCACAACACCGGACGGCCTCGCCTCATCCGCCCTGCCGCCTGACCTTCAGCCGGAGCGCTGCGCTGTCCGCATCACGGGTGACGCCAGAAGGATCGGGGGAGCAGAGGCCGCGATCGCACACGGACGACTGACTGCACAGGCCATTCTCGCCGAACTTGGCAAAGGCAGCGGCATCTCCAGCAAGAGTCAGCAGGCCATTGACAGGACCCTGTCCGTCCGACCCTTTCTGGATGCAGCTTTCCCACCGGGTCTGTCAGCCAAACTGCCGGACGACAACACGATCGTCTGTCGTTGCGAGGAACTGACCGCCGGCGCTCTACGCGAGAAAATCCGCGCCGGATTTGGCAACATGGACGCCCTGCGCGGTGAAACGCGGTGCGGCATGGGGCCCTGTCAGGGACGCAACTGCATGATCACCGCAGCACGCCTGATCGAGGAAGATCGCGGTGCCTGCGGCCCCACGCCACCGGTTTTCAGGGGACGACCTCCGATACGCCCCCTCCCACTAGGGGCACTCGCCGGTCTGACCGGTCTGGACCCCAGCGCGACCGAGTTGCTGACACTGGAAGACAAACCTGAACACGATGTGGAGGCGACGAGCGATGTCCCGGCAGAGTGAAACCGCCCTTATCATCGGCGCCGGGCTTCAGGGCTGCTCGATCGCGCTGTTTCTGGCGAGAGCCGGATGGAACGTCACGCTGCTCGATAAAAATGTCGCGGGCCGACACGCTTCCAGCGTCAACGCGGGCGGGTTGAGAATGCTGATGCGCGACTGGCGGGAATACCCTCTCTCGCAGCGCGCCATGGAACACTGGGAACATCTTGACCGACTGGTCGGAGAAAAGGCTGCCAGCGCCTGTGAAGTGCGCCTCGGGGTCAGCCAGATCGGCCTTGCGCTTGATGACGCCGAGATGTCATGGGCCGTTGGCCGTGCTGAAGACATGAAAAAGCGTGGACTTAGAGAAGAAGAGCTTCTTTCACGCGAGGACGTGCGTGCCCTGCTTCCCGGCGTCTCTGACACCGCTCTTGGCGGTCTGATCTCCCGACGGGATGGTCACGCCAACCCGGCCGCCGCCACGCGTGCATTTCGGGAAGCCGCCTTCGCGGCGGGTGCGCGGATCGTGGAGAATTGCCGCGTGCTGGGGCTGGAGCGTGTCCGGGGCGGAGGATGGCGGGCGGAAACATCGTTTGGCCAGCATGAAGGCGGCGTTCTCATCAACTGTGGCGGCGCATGGGGAGCGCGAGTGGCGGCGATGGCCGGACAGACTCTGCCGCTCAAGACCGTCGCGCCGTCGATGATGGTCACGGCACGGACACAACCGTTTCTTACCCCCGTCGTCATCGGCATCGACAGGCCGCTCTCCTTCAAGCAGAGCGCCGTCGGATCACTGGTCATCGGTGGCGGCATTCTGGGAAAGCCGTGTCCTGATCAGGACACATCATTCACGGTCATGGACCGCATGCCGCAGAGCGCAGCGGCGACACTCGAAGCCTTTCCGGCGCTGGTGCATGTGCCGGTCCTGCGGACATGGACCGGGCTGGAAGGCGCAACGCCTGACGGGATTCCCGTCATTGGTCCCGGACAGGGCACACCGGATCTGTGGCATGTCTTCGGCTTCTGCGGGCATGGCTTCCAGCTTTCTCCGGCTGTCGGAGAGGCTGTCGCCAAATCCCTTATCAGCGGCACCCTTGAAGCCACGTTGGCTCCCTTTGACTGCGGACGCTTTGCCTCCAGAGTGGCCGCATGAATACCTTGTCCCTCACCCTTGTCGGTTTTGGGCCGGATGGCTGGGGCAAACTGCTGGTCATCGCGGCTGGCCTGACCCTGATCGCTGCTTTATGCAGCTTTACGATCGGTGGTCTGCTGGGCACAGCCGGAGCCACATTGAAACTGTCATCCACGCCCCTCCTGCGCTGGATCGGCACCTTCTACACAACCGTATTGCGGGGAATACCGGAAATACTGGTTGTTTATCTCTTCTATTTCGGCGGCTCGCTGGCGCTGACCCACCTTATGCATCTGGCAGGTTTTCCCGGCTTCTTCTCGCTGCCGTCCTTCGTGATCGGGGTTGTCGCCATCGGTCTGGTCTCGGGCGCGTATCAAACGGAAGCCTATCGCAGCGCCTATCTGCGCCTTGACCGAGGCCAGATCGAAGCCGGGAAGGCCTGCGGCATGAGCCGACCTGTTCTTCTGTGGCGTATCATCGCGCCCCAGACGCTTCGTTTCGCTCTGCCTGCACTCGGTAACATCTGGCAATCCGTCCTGAAGGAGACCGCGCTGCTGTCCATCATCGGCCTCGTCGAACTCCTGCGACAGTCAACCATCGCCTCCGGCGCGACCCGCCAGCCGCTTCTTTTCTATGGCGCTGCCGCGTTGCTGTATCTGCTCATAGGGCAACTCACAGGTTTCGGAATCAGGTCTATCGAAAAACGTCTTGGCCGATGCTGGGAGCGATAGAAATGGACTGGCCATTCCTTGCCCGCACCACAGCCGAACTTCTGACCGGCGTTCCACTCACCCTCCAGCTGACCGGCATCGCACTGTGTGCAGGCTTTGTCCTTGCCGCGAGTGTCGCCGCACTGGCGCACAATCGGCTTGCTCCTTTGCGCTGGCTGGCGCGTCTCTATGTCGGGCTGTTTCAGGGAACACCCTTACTGGTCCAGATCTTTATTATATATTACGGCTTCGGACAGATCGAATATCTGCGCTCCTCCTTCCTGTGGCCATTTCTGGCACAGGCTTACTGGTGCGCCATTCTCGCGCTGTCCCTGAACACCTCCGCCTATGGGGCCGAGATCATTCGTGGCGCCATCGCAGCGGTTCCCCGGAACGAGATCGAGGCCGCGCAGGCGATGGGCATGTCCGGTTTCCTTCTGCGTCGTCGGATCATCTGGCCGCAGGCCCTGCGCTATGGTCTCGCGAATTACGGCAACGAAGCGATCCTGCTGCTCAAGGCTACTTCCCTCGCCAGCGTCATCACGCTGATGGATGTGACCGGCATCGCCTACAGGCTGGTTTCAAAAAGCTACCGATCCGAGGAGATCTTTACCATTGCCGGCATGATCTATCTCTCGCTGACCTTCGTGATTGTCGGCTGCGTCCACATGCTGGAACGCTGGCTTCTTCCCCGTAACCGGGTCTGACCCACGCAAACGATCTTATCCGGAGTTTTCATGGACACGACCCAGCCACACATCATCCCAGCCAGCGCTGCCAAGACTGCGCCCGTCGTATCGACGCGACAGCTGACCAAGCGCTATGGCGCGCTGGAGGTGCTGCGCGGCATCGATCTCGACGCGCACGAGGGTGAAGTCATTTCCATTCTGGGCGCATCCGGTTCCGGTAAATCGACTTTCCTGAGATGCCTCAATCTTCTGGAAATCCCCTCCAGCGGCTCTCTGACTGTTCTGGATGAAAACATCAGATTTCGTCAGAAGGGGAATGAACTGCGCATTGCCGATCAGAAGCAGGTCAACCGGTTGAGATCGCAGGTTGGCATGGTGTTTCAGAACTTCTGTCTGTGGAGCCACAAGACGGTTTTGCAGAACGTGATGGAAGCGCCGATCCACGTTCAGGGGCGAAACCGGCAGGAAGTCAGGGATGAGGCGCAGAAAGCCCTCGACCGCGTCGGCATGCTGAACCGTGCTGACTATTACCCCAGCCAGCTTTCCGGTGGACAGCAGCAGCGCGTCGCCATTGCGCGCGCTCTCGTCATGCAGCCGCGTGTACTGCTGTTCGACGAACCGACCTCAGCACTGGACCCGCAGCTGGTGGGAGAAGTCCTGAAAGTCATGCAGGATCTGGCCGCAGAAGGCCGAACAATGCTGATTGTGACACATGAAATGGCTTTTGCACGGGATGTCTCAAGCCGGATCGTTTTTCTGGAGCAAGGCACAGTGCGCGCGCAGGGAACGCCGCAAGCCCTGTTTCAGGGCGGCATGGACGAACGATTTGACCAGTTTGTCAGCCATTTCATGCGCAAGACCTGACATACTGAATCGAGAGAGACGGACAGGCCCGGCCTGTCCACACTTTGCGGTCAGCGACCATGAACAGGAAAAGGAAATGATATGAAAACATGCCAGATTCTGGGCATCCCGACACAGAGCGGAACATCCGAACGAGGATGTATCATGGGCCCCACAGCCTTTCGCATCGCGGGCCTGCCGGAAATTTTGCAAAACCTTGGATGGGAAGTGACCGATGTGGGAGATGCTGTGCCAGCACAACCTCCGGCCGTCAGTCACCCCAATCCCGCCGTGCGCAATCTGGATGCGATCATAGCGTGGACTGAAAGCGTGACCCGCCGGGCCTACGAGATGGCCAGCACATGTGATCTGCCGATTTTCCTCGGTGGCGACCATTCCATGTCTGCTGGCACAATCCCCGGCGTGGCGTGCAGGGCGCAGGAACTGGACCAGCCGCAATTCGTGCTGTGGCTGGACGCTCACACCGATCTGCATACCCTCCACACGACCACGAGCGGCAATCTGCACGGCACGCCTGTCGCCTACTTTACGGGACAGCCCGGCTTCGAGGGTTTCCCGGTTCCCGCCGCACCCGTCGACCCTCGCAATGTCTGCATGATGGGCATCCGCTCGGTCGATCAGGCTGAAAAACGCCATGTGGCGGCCATTGGTATGACCGTCTTTGACATGCGCACGATTGATGAACAGGGCATTGTCGCACCGCTGAACAGTTTTCTTGATCGTGTCAGACACGCCAACGGTCGTTTGCATGTCAGTCTCGACGTGGACTTTCTCGATCCCGAAATCGCCCCTGCCGTCGGCACGACCGTCGCCGGAGGGGCTACGTTCCGGGAGGCGCACCTCATCATGGAAATCCTCCATGACAGCGGTCTCGTCACCTCTCTGGATCTGGCGGAACTCAACCCATTCCTCGACGTACGCGCCAAGACGGCACGTCTCATGACCGATCTCGCAGCAAGTCTGCTGGGTCGACGCGTTCTCGAACACAAGACAAGGACTTATTGATATGTCGTCCTCTGCTCCTACCCCCTCACACCTCGCTTTTGTGCCGTTTGTCTCGGTTGAGAACATGATGGCGCTTGTGCATCGCATCGGTATCGACACATTCCTGCGGGAACTGGCTGACTATCTTGAAGCCGACTTCAAGCGGTGGCCGGAATTCGACAAAACCCCGCGCATTGCAGCGCATTCCGCTGAAGGCGTCATTGAACTGATGCCCACAAGCGACAGCAGTCTCTATGGCTTCAAATATGTGAACGGCCATCCGAAGAACATGAAGGAAGGCCTGCAGACCGTTACCGCTTTCGGAATGCTTGCTGACGTCAGCTCCGGTTATCCTACTCTTCTTTCAGAAATGACCATCCTGACGGCGCTGCGCACGGCGGCAACGTCCGCCATGGCGGCCCGGCATCTGGCTCCGGCCAATTCACGCACAATGGCCATTATCGGAAACGGCGCCCAGTCGGAATTCCAGGCCATCGCGTTCCGTGAACTGGTCGGCATCCGCGCTCTGCGTCTTTATGATATTGATCGTGCCGCTTCGGAAAAATGCGCCCGCAATCTGGCAGGCATGGGTTTTGACATCACCATCTGCGACACAATCGAAGCGGCTGTAGAAGATGCGGACATCATCACAACTGTCACCGCAGACAAGCAGTGCGCCACGATCCTGACCGACAACATGGTCGGTGCAGGCGTCCATATCAACGCTGTCGGAGGCGACTGTCCCGGCAAGACCGAACTCCATCGGGACATCCTGTTGCGGTCTTCTATTTTTGTGGAGTATCCGTCACAGACCCGTATCGAAGGCGAGATCCAGCAGCTTCCGGAAGATCATCCCGTGATCGAACTCTGGGAAGTCATCGCCGGCAAAACAGCAGGACGGACAGGGAAAAGCCAGATTACCCTGTTCGATTCAGTCGGTTTTGCAATCGAGGATTTCTCGGCGCTCCGCTACGTTCGCGACAAGCTGGAAGAGACCGGATTGTTTGAAAAGCTGGACATGGTGGCGGACCCCGATGATCCGCGCGATCTGTTCGGCATGCTTCAGCGTTCCAAAATGGCGGTTGCCTCCTAACCATCAAGGAG
>NZ_JBDNXK010000003.1:0-84091 GCF_047721705.1 Acetobacter sp.
GTTCCACTCGTTCCAACAACGCTTATTAATGTCCAAAAATTATCCATAATAACACACCAACAAAAATCAAAAGACTGACAGTTGGACTGACATACCACACGATATCCCAAAAGGTAATCTGCTCCATTCGTTCAATGGTCCGATACATTATATCAAACCGAAGCACACCGTCGCATCCATCCATCTCATAGACGGGGGGAACGGCAACCTTTCGGGGTCTGCCTCTCGGTCTCTTGATTCCCTTATTATCTGGAAACTGCTGGACCTTGGATTCAATGAATTCATTCAAGTCCTGAACCCTGAATCTCACATCCCTCTTTCCGTATGATATCTTACGGGGACCGATACCTAACCACATCAGATTCCTGAGCCGTCCCGGACTAATCCCAAGATAAGTCGCCGCCTGATCATATTTCAGGACAGCAGGTCTCAATGGGAACAACTCAGGAACATCAGACATTTGCCAATGATATCATTACACTGGTGAATGAACCACTTCGCGCCATTCTTGCGCCATTTCTGCGCCACTCTGAAAGTGAAGACACGTGACAAACAGTGATATCAGGGGATATAATAGTGTTATGTTTGAACCGCTTAGGAGAATAAGAAATGGAGGAAATTAAGGTTTTTTTGCCCTCTCACGGCGGCAACAGGGGTTCGAATCCCCTATGGGACGCCAATTTTATTTGGCAATGTTATCAGTGGCTTACAGCCAAAGCAGCCGTTCCTACCCACAAATTAAGTAGTGATTTTGGATCAATTCCCGGCCAATAGCGATTCTGGCCCGCGGATAGTTCGCCTCGTGGCTCTCACAAAATCTTATACAATCCGCTTCATCCGCGTAGGGTGCGCTTGATGTTTTTGACCGAATTTTCATCACTCTGACTGAATAGTCAGGACGGTCAAAAAACACACCGGACATCAGCCTCCCTGCCCAAAAAGGGGCTTTTTCCACTATGTCGGACGCACGAAAAGCGGACTGAACTCAAAACTGCATGCCGTGTGGGGGGGCATGGTCGTTCGGACTATCTGCCTCTAATCACAAGGCACGTGAGTGACTTCAAAAGTGCAGACGTTCCTCTGAAACCATCTTCCCGATGAAACAGAAGAAGTCATTGGGGGAGGAACTATGACAGCAACCGGCTTAGGTAGGCACCTAAAACAGAACATCATAGCCTGTATCGATCGAAAACATGTTCGTAAAATTTAAAGAGTGACAGAGCTTTATGCCAGATATAGCGGACGCGCTTACACATTTATGTCCGTTATCCACAACGCAGTAGACGTCATTTTCTGGCTTAAAGAATACGACGCACAAGAAAACTTTAGTGAGATAAATTATCCCTTTCGGAAACAGTGTTTTTCCGAAAGGGATTGCTTGCAGGATTACTTATCCTGAAGGGCTCTTTCTCCGAGTTTTGTCAATTCGCTCCCCTCAACACCTTCCGGGTTGCGGGTTGCTTTCTTGGCGATCTCTTTCTCTTCTTCTGTTGCGTGTTCACCGCCTTTGAGGACGTGTTCAGAGAGGCGGATAATCTCTTCTTTCGTCAGCAGTTTTGGTGAGTGAATCGCCTTGCGGGCGAGATCGCGTAGGGAACTGGAGGCGTGGGGGACATGATCATGCGACATGGGGATGTCTTTCGTGGTGAGTTATTATAAAACGCAGGCAGAACTCAATTTTTCATTGCGATTTGTCTACGTTTTATTTGTAAGGTTAATGTAAACCTGTGTTGGTGTGTGTGGGTATTATTATATCAGGCAGCAGCATTGCGGCATGGGTCGATTGCAACGCTTGCTTCACTGGTCAAAACGCGGAAGACGAAACTTTCCTGAAGATACAGTTCAACCTGTTCCGCCGTGTGACTAAGGTAACCGATGGAAAAATCCTGACCAATATCGAGAGCCAGATCGCCGCCACGCAGGGAAAGGACGAAAGCTCCGGATAAAGCGGGCGCTTCCACGATTTTCCCGTCAATCATTCCCTCGATATGTTTGCGCACGGGATATCCGGCATCATCGCCGCTATCGATGGCTCGAAATTCCTGTGCACCCAGCACAAGCGCATAAGGGCCATTCACGCCAGCGAGGCGGAGAGCGTTGAGCGCATCGGCGATCACGCGCGGATAGTCTTTGACGGAAGAGGGAAGAGCAAGACGGGCATTGGATGTTGCTGCCCGGATGCCCGGAATGCCTGCGCTCGCATATCCGTCAAAAATGGCGCGATCTTCGGCAAAGGCGATCTTTTTCGCGGCGTCTTTGACGGGTTGCCAGTCGGAATCGTCAGCCCCACGTTCCACGGCGTCAATTTCCTCGCGGGACAATGTAAAGGGCACACGTAGCTCAACGAGAGGGAGAATCTCACGCCGCACGGCCTGAATGCTGCTTTCGGGCGCGTCGATCTTTTTGCTGCGACCGGTGCCAACGCCTGCGAAGGCATACCCCTTTGGCTCGGACGTATCGACCACACGCCGTCCCGCCAGGTAACGCCGGATGGTGCGTGCGGCTTCCTCCTCGATCTGGGCCCAGGCGGCACTGGAAACTGGGGCAAGATGCCGATGAAGATTGTTCATATCAGAGTTCCTCTTTCAATGAACCGATGCCCAGAGAGCCATCGGTGCTGTGCGTTTCTTTGATGTCTGGAGAGTTTGAGGCGGAGGAAGGCTCATCCGTATCGTGGGTTGCCGGGGCTGCTGGCTGGAGATCCGGTGCACTATCCAGAAAATCTGATGTGGGAATAAAGAACAGGGTTCCCGTCACGGCCGTGCTGACGTCGAGAATTCTGTCGTAATTTCCAGCCGGTTTTCCAACGAACATGTTCTGGAGCATCTGTTCGGTCCGGGCGGGAGAACGGGCATATCCGATGAAATATGTGCCGTATTCCCCTTTGCCGACTTCACCAAACGGCATGTTGTCACGGACGATCTGTAATTGCTGTCCGTTTTCCTCGATGTTCGTGAGAACATTATGGGCGTAGCTGGGCTTGGCGGCATCTGCGAGTTCAATGTCCGACAGCTTTTTCCGACCGATAATGTTTTCCTGAACTTCAACCGGGATCGCGTTCCATTTCTTCAGGTTATGAAGATACTTTTGTACAATGACATAGCTGCCACCCGCAAAGTCCGGGTCTTCATCCCCGATGATCGTGGCATCGATTGCCACCTGACCGGCGGGATTCTCTGTGCCATCCACAAACCCAAGTAGGTCTCGTTCATCAAAATATTTGAAGCCGTGAACTTCATCGGTTACCGTTGCGGCACCTTCAAGTCGCGAAACGATGTTTTTCGCGAGTTCAAAGCACAGATCCATCCGGGTGGCGCGAATATGGAAGAGAAAGTCACCCGGTGTTGATGGAGCGTGGTGTACTCCGTTGATTTCCTGAAACGGATGGAGATCCTTTGGTCGCGGGCTGCCAAACAGCAGATCCCATGCTTTGGAACCAATGCCTGTGACGCAACTCAGCCGTCCATCCGGGATACGAAAACCGACGCCTCGCACCAGAGAGGATAGATCCCCCAGTAAATCGCGCACCTGATCGCCGGATGAAAACCCTTCATTCAGGGTCATGACAAGAAAAACCGCAGCCTGAGTCAGTCTGGTATCTACGGGTTGAGGTATGGCCACGGACAAAAGCTCCTCTTCGCGACGATCTCTCAAGACGATGAGAGACCCTGAACATAAATCGCTTACGGATCGTGGCAAGATGTGGAAGAGGTAAAATAACTATATCCGAAGAAAATCAGACATCATTATAACCTGCGCGCATAATAATATAAGCAAAAGGTCTTGGACGCGCCGTAACCGACGGATTTAGAAACAGGAATCGCTGCATGGTCTCACAGGACGAATAATGCTGCGATACTTTCCTCCCGTGGAGTGTTCACCCCGTAGGAGGAGAGGAACCGTGCAGATAACTGAGAGTTAAACATGTTGAGACTTATGGAAAGTGTTGGTGATGAATGCTCATGATGTGGCGCTGTTACTCGCGCGATTCCAGTTCGCCTTTACCGTGGGCGTCCATATCATCTTCCCGGCGTTTTCGATTGGTCTCGCGGCTTATCTCGCGGTGCTCGAAGGACTCTGGCTGACGACGGGGCGGGCGGTTTTTCTTGATCTCTACCGGTACTGGATCAAGGCATTTTCCATTGTTTTCGGTATGGGTGTCGTGTCGGGACTGGTCATGTCCTACGAATTTGGCACGAACTGGTCCGTATTTTCAAAGAAAGCTGGTCCGATTACCGGCGTTCTTCTGTCCTACGAAGTCATGACCGCGTTTTTCCTTGAAGCCGGTTTTCTCGGCATCATGCTGTTCGGCATGAACAAGGTCGGGCGGGGCCTGCATTTCGCTGCCACATGCTGCGTTTCGGTCGGAACCCTTATTTCCATGACGTGGATTCTGGCCTCGAATTCCTGGATGCAGACGCCGCAGGGTTACACGATTGATCCTGCAACAGGGCGTTTCATGCCAGCCGACTGGCTTGCGATCATTTTCAATCCCTCCTTCCCGTTCAGGCTTGTGCATATGGGGCTGGCGGCTTTCCTGTCTGTCGCCTTTGCGGTGGGCGCAACGGGTGCATGGCACATGCTGAAAGCGCGGCGGCAGGGCGCAATCGCGAGTGAACCCGTTCGGGTCATGTTTTCCATGGCCATGTGGATGGCCGCGATCATTGCTCCGCTGCAGATTCTGGCTGGCGATGCGCACGGATTGAATACGCTGAAACACCAGCCGGTAAAAATCGCGGCCATGGAGGGTGACTGGGAGACCGAAGGGCGGGCGTCAGAACTGCTTTTTGGCATTCCAAACATGAAAACCGAGCATACGGATTATGCGGTGAAGATTCCGCTGCTTGGCTCCCTGATCCTGACACACAGCCTCGACGGTAAGGTGCCGGGCATGAAGGATTTTCCCAAGGATCAGCGTCCGCCTTCTCCGATCATTTTCTTCTCTTTCCGTCTGATGGTGGCCTTGGGTGTGCTGATGATGCTGGTGGGGTTCTGGTCCCTGTGGCACCGCAGGAACAGCAGCCTGTTCACCAGTCCACTGTTTCATAAAGTGGTGCTGTGCATGGCGCCGGCTGGATTTCTGGCGCTGCTGTGTGGTTGGGTGACGACCGAAGTCGGACGTCAGCCGTGGACGGTTTATGGTCTTCTGAGAACTTCAGACAGTGTTTCGCCAGTGGTTCTTTCCAGCATGGCCGTGTCGATGATAGCGTTCGTCGTTGTTTACGTCATCGTGTTCGGCTCTGGACTCGGCATTCTGGTGCGTCTTCTGGGTCGTTCGCCACAGGAGGGGGAACATAACCTCAATCCCTCGGAAGCGCCGGATATTCTGGCCACCCGTATGCATCCCGATGTTGTGAATTCCTCTTCGGATGTGGAGCGCTAAGCTATGATGGATTTTGCACACTGGCTTCCGATCGTGTGGGCCATCATTCTTATCGCCGCCATCACGATCTATGTCATTCTTGACGGCTTCGATCTGGGTATCGGCATGCTGTTCCTTCTGGAACGGGATCAGGGTCGTCGGGACGTGATGGTCAACACCATTGCGCCGGTATGGGACGGCAATGAGACATGGATGGTGCTGGGTGGGGCCGTTCTTTACGGTGTTTTCCCCGGTGCCTACGCGACGCTTCTGCCGGCGTTCTACCTTCCGATCGTTCTGATGCTGTTGGCGCTGATTTTCCGGGGCGTCTCTTTCGAGTTCAGGATCATGACTCGAGGCACGGCCCGTGAAACTTTCTGGGAGAAAGGCTTCATGGCAGGATCGGGGATTGCCGCATTCTGTCAGGGCACCATTCTTGGCGGAGTGGTTCAGGGGGTGTCTGTAACCGATGGTGCTTTCTCGGGGGGCACTTTTGATTGGCTGACGCCGTTCAGCGTTCTGTGTGGCCTTTCCGTCATGTGCGGTTATGCGTTGCTCGGAGCGACATGGCTGGTATGGCGCACGACCGGCACACTGGAGGCGTCATGCCGCCGGTGGGGCGGCAGACTGGCGGTGGGCCTGTTTGCCTGCATCGTTGCGGTCAGCCTCTGGACCCCGATGCTGCATGCACCATATCTGCGTCGGTGGACAGAGTGGCCGAACATTGCATTTGTCGCGCCTGTGCCGGTTCTGGTTGTCATACTGGGTCTGCTGCTTGGCAGAGGGCTGCGCAAGGGGCATTCCCGCGTTCCGTTTCTCTGTGCTCTGGGCTGGTTTTTTCTCTGTCTTTCCGGTCTTGGTATTACAATCTGGCCCTATGCGGTGCCGCCGTCCCTGACGCTCTGGGATGTTTCATCGCCGCCTTCAAGCCAGTTCTTCCAGCTGGTCGGCACAGCAATCCTGCTCCCGATCATTCTGACCTACACAATCTATTCCTATCGCGTATTCCGCGGGAAAGTGACGGAAACAGATGGCTATCATTGAGATTGTTCGGGGAGACGGGGAGGGCGCTCCCCGTCATGCGGGCGTCAGGTTTGCCTGGTTTCTGGCAATCTGGGCGGCCAGCACAGGTCTTTTCTTCATTGTCGCATCCATCATCCACGCACTCGTGCCCAGATAAGAGGATGAAACGATGGAAAGCAGCGTTCTTGATCGTTCAGTCATTGCGATAAATTCTGGTTCGGGTGTGATGATCTTTGATTTTGAGAGTGATTTTGCCGGTTCGCTCCGGTGCATTCCAATGATCACACGTCAGAAACTCGACATCGTGGGAATAAAACTCAGCCTTCGACAGTGGAGCCGTTTCTCCCGTGAAGAAAGAGGCACCCTCACGGAGCTTTCCTGTGAGACACCGGATGAACAGACTGCGTATCGTGCTCTTGTCCTCCAGTTGATTGCAGCACGCAGTGATGAAGCGCCGACATATCTGCTGACGCAGAATTTTGATGACTGGCAGCGGAATGATCGCATGCCGGAAGCCGTGAAGGTGCAGTCTGTTGCAGATGGCGTTCTGCCTCCAACAGCAGAACAGTGGGCTGCGCTGACACCCTTGCAGCGTTTCTCTCTGATCAAACTCGCACGATCAAAGCACGAAAATGAAAATTTTGTTCCTGCGATGAAGGAATTCGGAATCCTTTAGCGCGGACACTGCGCTTCCCCAGTTTACCCAAGAGGGTCACGACCATGAGCAGAGAAAAAGAAGCCGAATTCAAACCTTATCATCATCCTGCAGGCGGATGGGGAGCGGCGGGAGCGACCGCAAAGGTGCTCATGGAGCAGAGTGTGCTCGTTAAGGGTTCACGTGGTTTGCTGGCGATGAACCAACCGGGTGGTTTCAAATGTCCAAGTTGTGCGTTTCCCGATCCCGACCACCGCAAGACGCTGGAGTTCTGTGAGAATGGCGCGAAGGCTCTTGCGCATGAGGCGACCAAAGCCCGTGTGACGCGAGAGTTTTTTGAAAAATATACCGTCACGGAATTGATGGAGCGCAGTGATTACTGGCTGGAAATGCAGGGACGGCTCACCGAGCCGATGCGTTATGATTCCAAAAGCGACAAATATGTGCCAGTAGCATGGGAAGATGCCTTCGCGCTGATCGGCAAGCATCTTCGCGCGCTTGAAAGTCCCCATCAGGCCGAATTCTACACATCTGGTCGCACGGCCAATGAAACGGCGTTTCTTTATTCGATTTTCGTGCGGGAATTCGGAACAAACAATTTTCCTGATTGTTCGAACATGTGCCACGAACCGACCAGCCGAGGATTGCCGCCAACCATCGGGATCGGGAAAGGGACGATCGTCATGGCCGATTTCGAACATGCGGAAGCAATTTTCGTTATCGGCCAGAATACAGGCACCAATTCACCGCGCATGATGACAAATCTCGTTGAGGCGAGAAAACGCGGTGTGCCTATCGTGCTTATCAACCCTATGCCGGAGCGCGCACTGATCCGTTTTACGGAGCCTCAGGATGTGCTTCAGATGGCGACTTTTGGGTCGACACCGATTTCCAGCGAATTTGTTCATGTGCGTATTGGCGGTGATCTTGCCATCTTCAAGGGTATGATGCGCGTGCTGTTTGAGGCGCATGATGCTGGGGAAGATGCGCTCGACATGGATTTCATCAAACAGCATACGGAAGGATTTGAAGCTCTCCGTGCTGATGTGATGCGTTACTCGTGGGAGGATATCACCCGTATTTCCGGTGTATCGGAAGAACAGATCCGGCATATCGCGAAAATCTATCAGAAATCGAAGGCAACCATTATCTGCTATGGGATGGGCATCACCCAACATCAGGAAGGGTCCCGGCTGGTACAGCAGATTGCCGCCCTTCTGTTGCTGCGTGGTAATTTTGGAAAGCCCGGTGCTGGCATTGCACCGATCCGCGGTCATTCCAATGTGCAGGGTGATCGCACGGTCGGAATCGATGAAAAGCCAAGTCAGTCCTACCTGGATCGCGTGCGGGATGCATTCGGATTTGAGCCACCTCGTGAGAATGGCCATCACGTCCTTGAAGCACTTGAAGCGATGGAAGCAGGCACCGCGAAAGTCTTTATCGGGATGGGTGGCAATTTTGCGCGTGCGGTTCCCGATACAGATCGATCCTATGCCGCGATGGCCAGACTGAATCTGACAGTTGGCGTTGCGACGAAGCTCAATCGTGGGCATCTTGTGCACGGAAAAGACGCATTAATTTTACCGGTTGTTTCGCGATCGGAAATCATCCGGACAGAGGCTGGTGAGCAGTTCGTGACCATCGAAGATGCCATGGCGAATGTCACGGCATCGCGCGGTGTATTTGAGCCAGTAACATCGCATGTGATGCCGGAGACGGAAATCGTCTGTCGGATGGCGATGGCGACGTTGCCACATTCGAAAACACCCTGGGACCGGTATATGGTCGATTACACGCTGATCCGGGACAAGGTCGCTGAAGTTTATCCGGAAATCTATTCTGATTTTTCAGAGAGAATCAAAAACCCAAAAGGTTTTCATCTTGAGATTCCTCCCCGGAACCGCGTCTGGAAAACCCCTAATGGCAAAGCGAATTTTCTGCCATTGCCCGGTCTGGAAGTGAATACGCCAGTCGAAGACACGGCGATGTTGCGTCTGGCGACCATTCGTTCACATGACCAGTATAATACAACAATTTACAGCAATAACGACCGATATCGAGGCGTTTACAACAATCGTCTTGTTATCTTCATGAATCGGGATGACATGAAGGACCGTGCACTTGAAAATGGTGCGGTGATCGGGTTGGAGACGTATAGCGATGATGGTTATCGTCGTTATGTCGATGGGTTTACGATCCTTGATTACCCGATGCCGCGTGGGGCGATTGCTGGATACTACCCGGAACTTAATCCATTGCTGCCGCTCGACTATTACGATGAGATCAGTGGTACCCCTGCCGCAAAGTCTATTCCAGTAAAAATTGTTCCCAGCCTTGCAGCCGCTGTGCCAATGCGCATTGCCAGTTAAAGATATCGCTGAGTAGAGCGATATCTTTTCTGCTTATCTCATCTGTTTCATAAACGGGGTTCCAACAAACTGTCTGACCCCGTTTACGTGATGCTGTTTCTGCACAACGCTAAACGGAACCCTTGCGCTCGTTTCGACTATGTTTTGGAATGGAAAATGTTTTTAAAACAACTCTATTATCTACGGGAAATTGAGCGGCATAAGAATTTTTCCAAGGCTGCGAAGGCATGCAACGTATCGCAACCCGCACTGTCTCGGGCTATTCGTCAACTTGAAGACGAACTGGGTGTTATAATTGTTGATCGCAAGAAGAAAGTCTTTGGCTTTACGGATGAAGGCGAACGTGTCCTCAAATGGGCTCATGATATTCTGAGAAGCGTCACGGAACTTCGTAGTGAAGTGACAATGTCACGTCAGGCCATTGCAGGTGTTATCAGGATCGGAGTTATTCCTACCGCCTGTCATGTTGCGCCCATATTGCTGGAAGAAATCAGCAAGAAGTGCGGTGATTTCGCAAGCAAGGTTTCTGTTTCCCCCAATATTTCCATTATTGAGATGCTTGCAAACAAAGAACTGGACATCGGCATCATGTATTATGATCAATGCCCACAGTCCAAGACTTTTGAAGTCCGTACATTATATGCTGAGCAACAGGTGCTGGCGGCAACGGATGCGTTTTCACTGCCGGATGGCGACTCCATGAGTTGGGAAGAGGCCGCGCAATTGCCGCTTGCCTTACTGAGTGGTGAAATGCGCTGTCGGCAGCTTGTTAATGTCGGTTTCCAGACAGCAGGTGTAGAACCGCGCGTGCGGCTTGAGACCAATTCACTGGAAATGATTCACGCTGAAGTCATGCTGGGCAAAGTGGCCACTATCCTGCCTATCTCATCTTTTCCTTTGCGTGTTCCCCCTTATGGCCAATTGAAGATGAGACGTCTTTCAGGTTTTTCTCCAGGCTCGATTGGTCTTGTTCGGTTAAGTGACAATTCAGTTTCAGATTTCACTGAAGAAGCTTGGCAAATTGCTTTGCAGACAAATCTGAAAAGTGAATTTGATCTTTTATGCGTCAAGTGATGCGACGCATTTAATCCTCGGTCTTGCTACGAAAAACAGAAAATCCCTCGCGTCCGGCGCCCTCCAGAACAGCGTCCGCCTGTGGCGTATGAATACGACCGCACAGGACATTGCGATAATGCCGTTCCAGTGGGTTATCCTGACTCAATCCGGGGTTTCCAGTCACTTCGACCGCGCGCGCGACGGCTGCAATTGCGTTTTCGGTGACGAGCCTTTTGATCTGGCCCGCTTCAGTAAGACTGATTGTTTGATTTTCTGCCTTCGCCAGAGCGAAGTCCAGTAATGCCTGATTGGTTAGCAGCAGACCATCTATTTCTCCAATTACTGCATGGAAACGCGGTAGTGTGGAAAGAGGACGTCCCAGTGCCGTGGGTACACGTCCTTCAAGAAATCCGATCAGCCACTCACGAGCGGAGTGAGCAATGGCGTTATAAAGCGCCGGGATGACAACCGTATGCCATGTAGCGAGAACAGGCGTTTCCGGATTTTGTCCACTCTCATGAAAATTTATCAGATAGCGCTCCGGAATCTCGACAGCTTCGAAAATGATCGTGTCGCTGCCCGTCGCGCGCATACCGAGCTGATGCCAGCTTTTTTCGATCCGTACACCCGGCAGGGAGAGAGGCACAAGAATCTGTCCGATGCGTGGTGTTTCTTCTTCTGTTGCGCCCCACACGACGCCCCAGTGCAAAGCTGACGATCCTGTCGAGAAAATTTTCCGTCCCGAGAGAAAATAACGGTCGCCCTCCCGACGCACGCGTGTAGCAGGAATGCCGCCACGCGCAGGGGTGCCAAGTTCCGGTTCAACCCGCAAAGCATTGACCAGAGCGCCGGAATTGACGATCGAATCAATCACCTCGTTGCGCACATCATCCGGCCATGTATCAGATAGGAGAATGGCGACCGTTTGCAGATACTGCATGGCGAGTATCAATGCTGTGGAAGGATCACCTTTTGCCACTTGCGATACAATCCGCGTGATCTGACGGAGGGTGATGCTTTTTCCACCCCGGCTCGCGGGCAGCGTCAGCCCGAGATAGCCGGCTTCGTGTAGATCAGAGAGATTATCGAAACCGATCTCGCCCAGCCTATCCGACTCCGCTGCCCGGGATGCAAATCGCCGTATAAGTTCTTCTGGCACATCCAGAGCGGTGACAGGAGTTTCAGCAATGCGAGATCCATCCATGGTGAAAATATCCCTGTTTTACTCTCAGTGAGTCAGATTCTGTTCGAATGCATCGTTAAGGCTATCCGTGCGTGTGATGAAACCCGCGGAGCGGTAAGTATCCACCACCTCTTCTTCGGCCCGGATAACATCGGGCGTTACAGGTACAGGCACTGCGATAAGCTTCTCGGCTACAGAGATCGCCACATTTTCTGGAATCCCTGTCTGCCGGGCGAGAATGCGTGAATATTCAGCCTGATGCTTCGTGCCCCAGTCATAGGCGGTTGTGATACGGAGATAAAAATCCGTCAGAAGCAATTTTTTGCTGGCGAGCGCATCTGTGTTGGCCACGAAGAAACTGTTGTTTGGCATCAGTCCGGCTGCATCTGTTACGATATGACCATGTCCGGAGATGACGGCGAGTGAAACGTAAGGCTCCCACGTTGACCAAGCATCGACACGTTTCGTATCAAGCGCCGCCTTTGCCTGAGCAGGCAACAAAAAAACGATTTGAGGCGCAGGGGCGGGAATGGCTCCTGTTGCCAGAAGGCGCAGCAGAAGCAGGTGGCCTATGGAGCCTCGTCCCGTGGCAATGCGTTTGCCGGAAAGCTGGGCGGGCGTGGTGATGGGTGAGCCTTCCGGCACTACGATTGCTGTGGCTTTACCGCCCCCACGTGGTGGAATAACCCAGGCTGCCTTCAGGTGAAGGCCCGCCCCCCACGCAAAAAGAAAAGGTCCGTCTCCCGCAATACCGGTGTCGACGGCTCCCGCACCCAGTGCCTGAAGAAGAGGGGCGGCGGCCTCAAATTCTACCCATCGGATGTGGTAAGGCAGATTCTGGTCCGCACCAGCGGCTTCCATCAAGGCCTTCTGCTGCCCTTTCTGGTCTGCGACGATCAGTTCGTCTTCAGCCTGTGCGGGCGAGCTGATCAATGTCGGCAGCAATATGGTGCACAGCAGCACGCAAATGCGCAGCAACTTCCTGGCTGTTCGTGAATGCGTAAAAAGCGGTTTCATCGGAACCACCCCACCATCAGGCATCATCAAGTTCAATCAAATCACACAAATATATGACATGAATATATTTCACACTATATTTTTTCGTAAATCTGGAAGAGTGTGGTGAATAAATACACAATTGTGGAGTCACAAGGGAATGTCCGGCGCAACCCTGCACGATACGCACCAGCCTGTTTCCGGCTTTAAACGCCCTGCAACTCTTCGGTTTGCCCCCTATCGGGTGGGGAAAGCCGGGGTTTACAGTCTGCTGCAAAATCTTGCCCGCTATCTGTCGCCTCTTGTTCTGGTGCTTCTGTGGCAAACAGCCTGTTCGACAGGCTTTCTCTCCACCCGACTGGTGGCTTCTCCAGCCCAGATTCTGACAACGGGGTGGGGGCTTGTGCATGATGGCACGTTGCCGACCAATCTGGGTGTTTCCCTACTGAGAGCTGTCACGGGTCTTTCATTGGCTCTGCTTGCTGGAACTAGTCTAGCTCTGATCTCGGGTCTCTCCCGGATTGGGGAGAATATTGTGGATGCTCCTCTTCAAATTCTCCGCACATTGCCGGTTCTTGCCCTGGTTCCACTATTTATTCTGTGGTTTGGAATTGGTGAGACGCCAAAAATTCTTTTGGTGGCACTTGGCTCCACATTCCCCATCTACCTCAATTTGCATAAGGGGATCCGCTCGATTGATCCCAAACTGCTGGAGATGACCCGGACTCTCCGGCTCTCCCGCACCCAGACCATCCGTGATGTGATTCTGCCCGGCGCATTGCCTGATCTGTTGGTGGGTATTCGGTTTGCTGTAGGGATTTCCTGGCTGATGCTGGTAGTTGCCGAGCAAGTGAACGCTGATAGCGGTATTGGACACATGATGATGGATGCACAGGATTTCCTGCGCACTGACATCATTTTTGTCGGTCTTGCGATCTATGGACTGCTGGGGCTGGTTTCTGATCAGTTCGTTCGTTTCCTTGAACGGCAGGCGCTTGTCTGGCGTCCTGTTCATCTGTCGGGAAGAGGAGGGCGGTGATGAGCAGTCTTGCGTCGGTTTCTTCAAAGCCCTCTCTTTCTTCTTCCGTTGTCAGTGTTACAGGCCTGAGCCGTCGTTTCGGTGATGGTCCCCGGGTGCTGGATCATCTGAATCTGAATATTGCTCCCGGGGAATTCGTGGCCCTGCTTGGGCACAGTGGTTCTGGAAAATCCACGCTGCTCCGCACGCTTGCCGGACTTGATCCGGTCACGGAGGGAGACGTTTTACGTCCTGAAGAAATTTCTGTCGTTTTTCAGGAGAGCCGTTTGCTGCCTTGGAAAAAGGTGTGGCGGAATATCACGTTGGGACTTGAAAATGCCACCCGGGAACAGGCTCTGCCGGTTCTCGAGGAAGTTGGCCTGGGGCACCGGGTGGATGCATGGCCTTTGACGCTTTCCGGTGGAGAGGCGCAGCGCGCAGCACTGGCTAGGGCTCTGATAAGGGAGCCGAAGTTTCTGATGCTGGACGAACCATTCGCGGCATTGGATGCGCTGACCCGCTTACGCATGCAGGAACTGGTGTCCGCCTTGTGGCAACGCCATAAAAGTGCAGTGCTTCTGGTGACCCACGATGTAGATGAGGCTTTGTTACTGGCCGACCGCGCTATTGTACTTGATGCCGGGCGCATCAAGGTGGAATTGCCGATTTCTCTTCCCCGGCCCCGTCGTCATGCTGACCCCGAATTTGAAAGATTGCGTTCCGCGCTTTTGAAACATCTTGGTGTTCACTGAGGGTGCTGTTGGCGAACCCACGATAGGGTTCGCCAATTTTTTATTACAAAGCTTCGGGGGTAAGACGTCCTTCGAAAGCAACTGCATCAAGCGGTACGCGGCCTGACGGTTTTTCTTTTCCCTGAAGGCTTTCTGGTAATTGTGAGATTTCACCACGATGGCCAATGACAATGGCCGCATGGACAGCATGATCTTCCGGAAGCTCAAGTCCAGCATGGGCAAGACTTTTATCAAAACCACTGATGGGATGAGTGAACCATCCGTTCTGGTTGGCCTGCAACTGGATCAGGATGCTCGCTGCACCTGCATCGAAGGCATGGCTGGGTGCTTCGACCGGCTCTCCGGTGCTTGGGCTGTTGGTTACGGATCGCGAAACAACATAGACAATCGCAGAAGCATTCTCAGCCCATGAGCGGTTGAAAGGAATCAACCAGGAAAGAAAACGTTCCCAATCGCTCGTATTCCGTCGAGCATAAATAAAGCGCCACGGCTGCGCATTGTATGCGGAAGGCGCCCAGCGCCCGGCATCAAGAAGCTTGAGAAGGTCCGCCTGTGTGATTTCATCGGGTTTGAAAGCACGGGGCGACCAGCGATTGAGGATGAAAGGGGCGACAGAGGAATGGGCCTCGCGTTCAGTGGGCGATGTCATAAATTCTGTTTCTCCAACACATTCGCAGACAAGAAGTATGCGAGTTTCTGGCCTATTACACCAGAGGGTTGTCAGTCGGTTTTCGGCTAAGTGATAGACGGAGGTATCGGATTTTCACTTGATTTGTTGCACCGAAGATGAAGCCTCTTGCGGCCTATCAAGAACTCAACGCTTTATGTCACTGGCGATAGTCTTTGGTGAACTCACGGAATTCAGCTCCCATGGTATAGATTACAGCGGTCTTGCATAGGAAAAACCTGTATTAATGAAGGCAACATGCATTTTCACAGGAATGGCTTCCTGTCTGCCGCAAAATATGGTTGCTCTCAATTTGTGAGAAATGGAAAGAGAGCATCCGAAAAAACCTGATCCAGATTAATGTTTGGGCTTATTAGATGCTGCAGGGTGAAGACATCCGCAACGGTATGCGCGCTCTGGATATCAGAGGGCGTCCAACGCCGAGGTCTGTAAGGGCGATTCTGTTCGTCCAGATTGCGCAGTACAACATTTTCGGGAATCTGAATGACAGGTGAGACGATTTTTGCCCATTGCGCCTTGTTCTGTGTAAGGCGTGTATAAGCTTTGCCAAGACGCAGGATGTAATCTGCTGCGGCAGCTTGAAAGGCTGGATCAGGAAGTTTTGTCGGGTTGACGCCGATGAAATAATGCCCAGACAGAATATCTTTGGCACTTTCCAGAATACGGGCAGAACCATCTGCCTCCAGTAGCGGGATGACATAGCCATAGGTAGCCCATGCATCGAGGCTTCCTGATTTCAGGGCGGTCAGTCCCTGGCTCATGCCCAGAGGAATAGGAATGATATCTGCGAGAGTAAGGCCGGCTTTCTGGAGCATGCGGATAAGAAAATAATGCGCTGTAGTAGAGCGGATGTACCCCACCTTCTTGCCACGCAGATCGGTAAAAGAGCGTGCTGTTGAATGTGAAGGAACCACGACGGCCTGATCGGTTGTGGGGCCATCCATGGTCGCCACGACTTTCACATTTGCACCAGAGGCTGCGATAAAGACGAGCGGAATCTCACTCCATCCACCAAGATCGATGGCATTGGCATTGATGGCCTGAGCGATGAGATTGCCTGAATTGAATTCGCTGAATTCCACCTTGTATGGAAAATCAGCAAGTCCCGTGGCTGGTAGAAGTGTGGAATCCATGCCGCGAAAGCTGGCAACACGCAAAGTTACGGAAGAAAGATCTGTAGCATGGGCGGAGTGGGTATTCATAAAGTCTGCGGCACCCAAAAAGGCGAGGGTGCCAATCCCGAAACGGCGGCGGGAAAGAGGTTTTTCAAGAAAAGCCATGAGTTTCTCATTTTGAGTTGTCTGAAGAGGTGAGAGATAGATTCTTTCATTATCTTACGTTTTTCAAATATGAAAAATTCTTTTTTATCAAATGAATGTTTTTGTTTAGTCGTCGGTGAGAAGGAAGTATCCGTCAATTCTGGCTTTGATATTAGTTGATAGACGATGTGAGTCTGATTTGGAGATACCGGAAGATGAAGAACCCATGATTCTTCATCTTCCTTTACTCTTGCAGACGAGACAGAAATCACAATGCATGCACGGCAGGACGCGATTCACTCTGAACGTGTTGGAAACCGGCGTTTCCGCTCCTCTTTCCTGTTTCAGACGACGTGCTGTGCCACACTTCTGCTGACGTCTGCACAGGAACTGTTCGCGGCGGAAACGCATTCCAAAACATCCTCTCCCCTAGGTGTATCGACTGATAGGGCTGCGGCGAAAAAGCCCCCTCGCCAGCCGAAAGCACCACAGGCCATGCACGCAGCGGGGCAAGGCGAAACGATCAGTGTATCAGGAAAAAGTCGTACTGCGCGCAAGGACGCGGTCCTGCAGAAAACACCTTCTTCCGCTTCGCTGTTATCAGCTTCCCGATTGCAACGTCTGGGCGTGCAAAGCACAAAGCAACTCGCGAGTGTGACACCCAATCTTTATATTCCCAACAATATGCCCGGTTATTCAGTCACGAATTATTTTATTCGCGGGATCGGTGAGATTGATCCGCAGGGTGAACCTTCAGTTGGAACCTATATCGACGGAGTCTATCTGCCGAGAAATATGGGGAACATGCAGGAACTTTTGGATGTAGAAAATATCCAGATTGATCGAGGGCCTGTCACATCCATTGGGCATCAGTCTGAAGGTGGTGCGGTTCACATCAACACGCTTGTCCCGACGAATAAAAGACGTGTCGTCGCACAGACCGGTTATGGCACATACAATGAATGGCAGGTCAGTGTGGCAGCCAGCGGTGCCATCCTAAAAGACAAGGTATACGGCAGTATTGCTTTCGATCACCACGCACGTGGTGGTATCGATCACAACTATGCGGTAGGCAAAGATGTTAACAATATCGATTATACACAGGGCCGTGGAAAACTGCGTTTCACCCCGAATGAAGACTGGGATATCACGCTGGCCGTTGATGGCACGGTGGATGGCAGCACAAACCGTGGTGCAGGAAATCTTCTGAACTATTACAAATTTGGCAATTATAACCCGGCTTATCCGAAGAACAGCTACGTGGAAGCCGGATTTACCGGCAATGTCCGCTATACGATTTCACCACGCCTGACACTGTATTCGATCACGGGTATTCGTGGTTATGATGACAAGGGTATGTACGATAATTTCGGGGATATCTATTCTCGATCTTCCCAGCAGCTATCTTACAAGGATCGGATGTATTCCGAAGAACTGCGTCTGCATGGTGATTATGGCAAAGTCGATTTCAATGTCGGCGCCTATTTCCTTTACGAAGACTGGTTCACAAATCGTAATGCCAACAATCCTTATGGGACGATGACAAACGATCCGGCCCAGATTCGCTACCTTCCCGTCAATGCGGCAATCGATCAGCTTAACCGTAACTGGGCTGTTTATGGAGAAGCGCATTACCACATTACGCCAAGACTCACTTTTACTGCGGGTTTACGGTTCAACTGGGAAAATCATTCGAATTCAGAAACCCTGAGTTATCTGGTTGGTGGAAATCATCTCACCACGGTCGCAAACCAGCTTTCCACCCTCCTTTCATCAAATCCCGAAGGTGGCGTGGCATGGCAGGCTTCCGCACATAAAAGCTGGATACAGTTGCTTCCCAAAGGGGCTCTGACATGGCAGGCACTCCCGCATCTGATGACCTATGCTTCGATCTCGCAGGGCGGGAAATCAGCCGGATATGATTTTCGCGCACAGTCGCCTGCGGCAACGGGAAGCCAACAGGCCACCATTCCTTTCAGACCTGAAATTGTCACGACATATGAAGTCGGTCTCAAATCCGACCCAGTGCCGGGACGGGTGCGTTTTAACGGTGCGCTTTTCTGGAATCAGTTTGACGATATCCAGCTGACCACCGCTGATCCATCCACAGGTCTTACGCGGCGATTTAACGCAGGAAAAGGACATTCAGCGGGAGCAGAGCTCGAAACATTCGTAAAGATTACTCGTGATCTGGATTTGCATTATACAGCTTCCTATCTTTATTCCGTTCTGGACAAATTCAATGGACAAGCCAGCCACATCACACTGGCGAATGGCACTTCTTACAATACAACGCCTTATGCAGGCGCACCCCTACCGTGGGCACCGCGTTTCCAGACCGCCGGCTCGTTGACTTACCATATCCCGGTCAAATTGCCGGGGACATTTCATATCGGTGCTGATGTGTCTTTCCAGACAGGAATGCATACGACATCACTAGCCAACACTCAGGATCGCATCCCTCCCCAGACTTACGTGAATGCTATGGTGAGCTGGGCTAGTCCCGACACACGCTGGCTGATACAGGCACAGGCGAGAAACCTTCTCGATCGCCGATATCTGCAAGGCACATCCTTCGCTCAGGGTAACGGTGTGCCGGTCTATTATACGGGTTACTTCTCCGATCCACGGACAATCTATGTGACGGCCCGCTTTACACTCTAAATATTCTGTCTTGTGGGAAAGTTGAAAAGGGGATGGAAAACCATCCCCTTTCTTATTTGCATTCTGCAATCGGGGAGAATTTTTGTCTTGTCGATAAAAAAAGGAGAGCGACAGAGTGCTCTCCCTTTCATTACTACTGATAAAAATCTATTCCAGAACAGAGAAACCGTGCGTCCCGTCACGCTCCAGTTGAGCGACGAGACCGAACTCCCAGTCGAGATAGGCCTGCATTGCCGCGTGGGCATTGTCGGTGCCTTCGTATGGGCGTTTGTAAACGTCAATAGGGGCAGACAGTCTGTTGTTTTCGGAAAGACCCGTTTCAACCAGTCGTCCTGACGCTTTCCAACCGTTTGTACCCCCTTCCAGGATACGGGCTTCAATACCGATTTCAGCAAGATGGACGGCCGCGATATGTGCGGCAACACCATCAGGAGACGTCAACACGATATCTCTGGCTTCCATTACACGGTTGTTGGTCGCGATATCCGAAGGGAGAATGAAAGATGCGCCCGGGATATGGGCTTTGCGAAAGATAGGACTGGTTGCAAGGTCAAGTAGCAGAGGGGCTTGAGGACCAGAAAGTGCGGATGCCAATTCGTCACTGTTGAGTGCGGCAACAGAAGGAAGGGGCTTTGCCAGCAAAACAGGTTCTGGACCGGTCGCATGCGGCAAACCTGTCCAGTCATCAAGGACGTAAACTTCCTGCCACCCCAACTGGCGCAGCCAATGCGCGGTCATGCGGGCCCGGACACCATCTGTGTCGGTAAGGACGATTGTCCCATGACGTACACCTACCCATTCGTCCGTCGCCTGAATGAGCTGTCCTCCCTCTGCGGAGCGAAAGCCTGTCAGATGATCGGCTTCGTATTCCTCAGGCGTACGTACATCCAGCCGATAGAGCGTGCGGTCCTGATCTTTTTCCAGATCGTTCAACTGTTGCGGCGTGATGATCCGCACGCCTGTGCGTTCTGCCAGTTTCTGGGCTTTAAGCCGTGCCTGTTCGTGATTGTCCTTTGTAGGACTGGCTGCTTTTCTGGAAGCGCCATGGTCGAGATCAAAACCGGCGAGCGTCCAGCCAATCGTGCCATTGCGCAGCGCAAAGACCGGATTGGGGATCTCTGCATTGACCAGCGACTGCGTGCCGATGATCGAGCGCGTGCGACCGGCGCAGTTGACGATCACGGTTGTTTCCGGAGACGGGGCGATATCGCGGACCCGCAATGCGAGTTCTCCTCCCGGCACGGAACGTCCACCGGGGATCGACATCACGTTGTATTCGATGAAGCGTCTCGCATCGAGAATGACAAGGTCCTCTCCGCGTGCAATGCGGGCGTGAACCTCTTCCGCAGGCAGAGAAGGTGTGTGCCGGATATGCTCGACCAATTCGCCAAAGGATTTTGAAGGAACGTTCACATCGATGAACAGTTCACCACCGGAAAGACGCCAGCCTTCTAGCCCCCCTGTAAGAACCGAAACATCCGTATATCCCAGACGTTGGAGCAACGTGACGGCAGGATGAGCGCGACCTTCTCCATTATCGTAAACCACAACAGGCGCAGTCCGACGTGGTATGAGACCCGCGACACGTTCCTCTATACGCCCAAGGGGAAGATTGACTGCGAAAAGCGGGTGCCCCGTTGCGTAAGGCGCTTCTTCACGCACATCCAGAAGAGCGATTTCCTGTCCATTTCGCAGCCTTTCCCGGACAGATTCGGAAGAGGTTTCGGCAATAGGGGCTTCAATAGAAGAAATTACGTTCATGCCGCATGCCTTTCACGGGAGCGATCCCACAGATTGGGTATTTCTTCGCTGGAATAACCGGAGATAAAGGATTTTTCCTTGCCAGTCTCCGGGTCATAGGTGGCGCGGGCGACGCCGCCGATATTGGCGCCATAGACGTGGATGGAAATGGATATCCGGTCTTCGAAGGCATTCGCGACCTGATGATAATCATTCACGCCGGGCGTTAATGCCGCGACTTCGCCCGGTTCAAGGAATGTTGTTTCCGTGGCGCGAAAATGTCCGTCCGCATCACGTTCAAACTGCGTCTCGCTTTCGCGTCCGCGCAGCATCCCAATCAGACCCCAGACACGATGATCGTGCAAGGGCGTTTTCTGTCCCGGTCCCCAGACGAAGCTCACGACCGAGAAGCGTTCCAGAGGGTCGCAATGCAAAAGATACTGGCTGTAACGCTCAGGATTGGGACGAGCGAATTCTTCAGGAAGCCAGTCATCACGTGAAACCAGCGTGTTCAGAAGAGAAGCGCCTTTGGCCTGAAGTGTCTGAAGATCGCGCGTGGAATCATGTATCTTCGTAAATTCAACAATGAAGTCACGAAGCGGGGAGATCGTGGTCATGTGGCTGCTCTTGTTCGTGTCATGGAAAATCAGTCGAGAAGATCGGGTTCCTGTGCGACGATCCAGTCCCACAGCGGCTGAAAGGAAAAATATCCTCCCAGAGCGGTGCCCACCTGGGCGGCGGTTTTGCGGGCGATGTCGGGTGCGATCGGTTTCACTGTGCCAGCGGCCTGAGCCAGCAATTGTGCATGGGCGGCATTGTCCATGGTGATGAACCACCATGCTGCGGCTTCCACTGAATCACCTACCGTCAGCAGGCCGTGGTTTTGCAGAATGATGGCCTTGTTGTTGCCAAGGGTTTCAGCAAGTCGGTCGCCCTCGCTGTCATCAAGGACGACACCGGAAAATGGGTCGAAAACAGCGTGATCTTCGTAAAAGGCGCAGGAATCCTGGGTGAGAGGCAGGAGGGGTGTGCCAAGTGCCGAAAATGCCTTGCCGTAGGTGGAATGCGTGTGGGCAGCAGCGATGACATCCGGGCGCGCTTTGTGCAGGGCCGAATGGATCGTGAAACCTGCTGTGTTGATAGGGCGATTTCCTATCAGGATGTTGCCTTCATGATCGACAAGCTGGAGATCGGAGGTTCGGATCTGAGAGAAATGCACACCGAGAGGATTGATCCAGTATTGTTCAGGAAATTCCGGGTCACGCGCCGTGACATGCCCCGCCAGCCCCTGATCGAAACCGTAGCGTCCGAACAGGCGGAATGTTGCGGCGAGACGTTGCTTGCGGTGCAGGCGCTCTTCCTCATGGGAGGCGGCGGGCTGGCGCGGCTCGAGGCGGAAGGAGCGGGCTTTCGGAGCACTAACGGGCGCGATGACGTTCATGAGCGGTATTCCTTGTTTCTGGCGTTACCCGCGATGACGTTCAGTAGCCGCGAGCAGGATCGATAAGGTCGAGGAGCGGTTCGCCCCGGAGATAGTGCGAAAGGTTGGTGCGGATGCGTCGGACGAGATTGTCCTGCACGGAGGGGCCGACCCAGCTGATGTGCGGGGTCAGGCGAACACGTGGGTGGGTGTAGAGGGGATGTCCCTCGGGAAGCGGCTCCGGAGTTGTGACATCCAGCGTGGCGAAGGCCGGACGCCCTGCATCAAGCGCGCGTAGGAGAGCATCCTGATCGATCAGACCCCCGCGCGCGATGTTGACCAGATGCAATCCTGAACGGGCCTGTCGCAGGATATCGGCGTTCACGATGTGCCGTGTTTCCCGTGTCAGCGGCATGGCCAGCACGAGGTGGTCTGACTTGCGGAATAGCGCGGCTAATGATGCGGCAGGTTCAATGCCGTCTTCCCGCTCCGTCCATGGACCGCGACGCAATACGCGGACGTTCATGCCAAAGGCACGTGCCCGACTGGCGACGGCGCGTCCTATCGCGCCATACCCCGCCAGCCCGAGCGTGCGTCCCTGTAGGGTGCCGGTGACAGGCGCGTGGCGAAACGGTGCTGTGATCGTTTCCCATTCCTGTGGTGAAGTCGGGTGAAGCGCATCGACCTGCCGCTCATGATGCAGCAGGGCCGAGATCACATATTCCGCAATGGGCGTTGCGGCATCGCCACGCCCGCAGGTGACAAGACGTCCTTCCGTCAGCCATTTGGGAAAGCTGTCGATTCCAGCGGAGGCAATCTGTACCCACCGTGGGCCATCCTGCCATTCCGGAGGTGGCGCAGAGGGAGCCTCTGACCAGGCGCGCGACGGACCTGTGAACAGGATGTCCGCGCCTTGTGTGTGCCATGGCGCGGCGTGGTCGCGGTTTCCCGAAATCACACGCACCTGCTCCGTGTAATCAGCCAGAAGATGGGCGACAGGCCCACCAATCTGGTCGAGAAGCAGGGGGCGGATGGGTGAGGTGACCATGACGTGTTCAGGCAGCCTGCACGGCGTTGCGCGCATCTTCTGCCGCGATCAGTTGCCGTACGAGCGGGATCAGGTCACGCCCATATTCATAGGCATCCAACAGAGGATCGAAACCGCGGATCAGGAAGGTAGAGATGCCAAGCCGGTAATAATCGATCAGAGCTTCAGCGACCTGTTCCGGTGTGCCAACAAGCGAGGTGGAGTTGCCCTTTGCACCGGTCAGGGCGGCAATGCCTGTCCACAGTCGTTTGTCGAGGCGGCTGCCCTGAGCCGCGGCGGCAAGCAGGCGGCGGGAGCCTTCGTTGGGAATATCGGCTGAGCGGGTGAAGCCGGTTTTTTCCTGAAGGGCGCGGGCTTTTTCAAGGATACGATCAGCCCGGGCCCAGGCGGCTTCTTCCGTCTCGGCCAGTACCGGACGAAGCGAGAGTGAGAAACGGGGCGAACGGCCATGTTTTGCCGCCGCAGCGCGAACGCGGGCGACCGTTTCGGCTACCTGTTCGTATGTTTCGCCCCACAGGGCATAAACGTCCGCGTGCTTGCCGGCCACGTCTATCGCTTCAGGGGAGGAACCGCCGAAATAGACAGGAATGCCGCTTTCCCGATAGGGGCGGACAAGAGAATTAGCGCCATGCACATCATAGAATTCCCCTTTGTAGTCAAAAGGGGCGGTTTCGCTCCATTCGCGCCGCACGATATCGAGATACTCACTCGTCCGGGCATAACGCTGCGCCTTGTTGGTGTGGTCGCCATCCGCCTGTAGTTCCAAATCACTACCACCCGTGATGATATGAACGGCGACACGTCCTTTCGTGATGTTGTCGAGCGTCGCAAACTGGCGTGCGGCGATGGTTGGCGCATTGAAACCGGGGCGATGAGCGATCAACAGTCCGAGATCAGGGGCTGCGGCAGACGCATGCTGCGCTACCAGAATGCTTTCCGGTGAATTCGAATGGAAGGCCACGAGAACACGGTCGAATCCGCCATTTTCGTGAATTTTTGCTGCTGTTTCTATATGTTTTGGATCGACGCTTGGACCCTTGGACGGAATGATCTCGGACTGGTTGTGGCTGCCGACATAGCCGATGAATTCGACGGGCATGATGGACTCCTAAATATCACTAAAATTAGTAGTTAATAATAAAATTAACGCTTGAAAAATGACAAAAAGCAAGCGAGGAATGCTCAAGATGCACTTCATCCCCGTTAATATGATGTCTTCGACGGGGTCTGAGACCAGAGGCTTCGCATGTCACAAACCGCTCATTCCTCTCCCGGCCTGTCCCTGCCTCAACGTATGGCGCGCAATGTGCCGACCGAACTGTTGCGGTCCTTCGTCGCTATTGTGGAGGCGGGTTCCATGGCGCAGGCGACGGAGACGATCTTCCTCACCCAGTCCGCGCTGAGTCTACAGATGAAACGGCTGGAAGATGTGCTCCAGCAAAAGCTGTTCCGTCGTGATGGGAGGCGGCTGATCCTGACTCCCATTGGCGAAGAGCTTGTGAACTACGCGCGCCAGCTTCTCGCTCTGAATGACCGCATCATGAGTACGCTGGGGCAGGATTCAGAGCCTGAACCGATCAGTGTCGGTATGGTGCAGGATTTTGCCGATACGCTTCTTCCTGATGTGCTCGGGCAGTTTCGGCTCGCGCACCCACGGTCACGGCTGGTGGTGCGTGTGGGTGGGTCGGCGGAACTGCTGGAAATGTTCGACCGTTCCCGTCTGGATCTGGTGCTCTGCCTTGGGCAGCATGGTGATCGTTCGGGCGCAAGCTGGGATGTCGTCGGGCGTGACAATATGGCGTGGATTGGCGATCCGGGAATTGCCGAACAGTCCGAAGTGCCTCTGGTTCTTCTTGAGCCACCCTGCCGTTTTCGGGATGCGGCTCTGCGTGTCCTGACACAGGAACGACGCGATTACCGGCTGGTTCTGGAAACCCCCAATCTGCCAGCCATGCGGGCAGGCGTGCGGGGAGGGCTTGGAATCAGCTGCCGGACACGCCGTTTTGCCACAGCGGAAGGGCTACCCACCATCACGAGCGATGCCTTGCCGGTAGTGCCTGAAATCGAAACCATTCTTGTGCGACGCAATCACCTGTCGGACGCGGCCAACGATCTGGGAGACCTGCTGGGCATCGCCGCACGTGCTTGAACGATGCTCAAGGAACGGATGAAAAGAACTCCTTATGAGTCAGAGAAACTTCGCGGCAGGATCGGAGCGTTCTGATCTTCGCAACGAGGCTTCTCATGACATCATCCGTATCCACCGGTCCTCTCCGCGCGCAATTCCGGGCTCTGGAAGAAGAGCGGGAGCGGACATGGCCCCCCGAAGCTCTGGCCGTTAATGTCAACCAGCGTGCGCTTCTGGTGCGTGAGCACGGAAAATCCGGACACGTTGTGCAGGAGGGCGATGTGCTTCCTTCCGTCACGTTGCCGACTGTGGAGGGTGGGACAGTCTCGCTGGACGATCTGGCCGAGAACGGTCCTGCTGTGCTGGTGTTTTTTCGTTTTGCTGGTTGTCCTGCCTGTAATATCGCCCTCCCGCATTATCGCGACACGCTCTGGCCGGAACTTAAATCCGCAGGCATTCCCCTGTTGGCGATTTCGCCCCAGCCCGCCTCGGCGCTTTCAGAAATTGCTACGCGTCACGAACTTCCTTTCCCCGTCGCTTCTGACACGGGACTGGAATTGGCCCGCGAACTGGGCATCACTTACAGGTTCGATGAACCCTCCCGTCAGGCGGCTGTGTCTAAAGGGGGAAAGAGCGCGGCACTGAACGGTCTCGATGACGTCTGGGAACTTCCGAAACCCGCAGTCGTGGTGGTGGGGCCGGGACGGGTTGTGCAATTTGCTGATGTCTCACCCGACTGGATGGATCGCACGGAAAGCGACCGTGTGCTCGCGGCGCTTGGCCTGAACAGAGGAGAGGCGTCTCATGCCGCTTGATGGTAACGTGTCTTCTGGAATCTCTCTTGTAGAAGCCGAGCTTTTCCGTGAAGCCATGAGTCGTCTCGGCGCGCCGGTCACGATTGTGACGACGGATGGCCCCGCGGGACGACATGGTCTGACAGTGTCCGCGATTACAAGCGTGAGCGATACGCCGCCCACTGTGCTCGTCTGCCTGAACCGGAGCAATCGCTCTCATGAGGCATTTCGGCAGAATGGCGTGGTGGGGATCAGCATTCTTGGACACGGACATGATGGGGTGGCGGGGATTTTTGCGAGTTCCCGTCGCACGTCAGAGGAGAAATTTGCAGTCGGGCAGTGGCGTGTAGGCACAACGAGGGCGCCGCTCCTTGATGATGCGGCAGTGACGTTGGATTGCACGGTCGATGATATCAGGACATCCGGCACCCATGACGTGCTGTTCTGTGCTGTCCGGAATATTGTAATCAGTGAGCAGGCTGCGGCCGGTCTGGCATGGTGTGGTCGTACTTTCCACCACCTGCCTTTCGCACCGGAAAGTCTGTCGCAGAACTCGGCCTGATTCCCGGAGGTTCAGGCCCCTTCTTTTGCTTCCTTGAGCGCCTGCTGCGTGAGACGCTGTTCATTGCGTTTCAGAAAAACGCCCATGCCGAAAAGAGTGATGATGGTGACAATGCCGATCAGGATTCCGGTGGGGCCGGAGACCTGGGAAATCTTGCGGCCCAGCAGATAGGTCCCGAAGGTCCATCCGCCCGCCCAGCATGCGCCGCCCAGTGCATTGAAGAGCATGAAGCGCTTCCAGTGCATGTTGCAGGCTCCGGCCAGAATGGCCACGAACACGCGGACAATGGAAACAAAGCGGCCGAAGAAAACGATCGCGCTGCCATGATGCCGAAAAAGATATTGGCCCAGAATAAGGCGGTCTGTGGTCAGGCCAATGCGTGAGCCGTATTTTTCCAGAAGGGGCAGACCGAAATGGCGGCCGATGAGATAACCGAAATTATCCCCGATGATAGCACCGGCCACTGCGGCCAGCGCCACGCCTTCAATGGCCAGATGATGGGTTGTCAGGCAGTAGATTGATGCCGTGATGATGCAGGTTTCGGCCGGCACGGGAATACCCATGCTCTCCATCAGAACGATAATGGTGACAATGCCATAGCCGTAATGATGAAGGAGGCTATCCAGATGATGGAACAGCTTGATCTATCCTTGGTCTGACAACAGGCTGGGCATCATGCCGGTTGATTTGCCTCAATGGGAATGGGGTTTGTTGCATGCCAGCTTCTCCCCTCCAGAGGCGGGGGAGAAGGAACTCGGTACGTGTTTCAGATTCCCGGCAGTTCGTTCACCGTAACGATGCGCCAGTTGCCGTCATGACATTCAAGAATGGTCAGGGAGAGATTCTGGACGGAAAAATGGAGAGCCGTGTCCGCGCTGATGTGAAGGGCATGCGCCAGTGCGGCGCGGATGGCGCCCCCATGACTGACAACGACCATATCCTGATGGGGATGCGCGGCAGCCAGTCGATCGAGTGATTTGCCGACGCGGCTACAGACATCGGCCATGCTTTCGCCACCCGGCGGTCTTTCCGCGCCCGAGACGGGCCAGAAATAATGAGGCGTCTGTTCCAGTCGCGTTGGAAATTCCGCGTGGGAGAGGCCCTGCCACTGTCCGAGCGCCTGTTCGAGCAGTCCCGGTTCCACCGTCAGCGAACGGGAACCGTATCCCGCTTTCTGGATTGCTTCAGCAGTGACCCGCGTGCGGGACAGGGGCGTGATGAACCATAAGGCATCGGCAGGCAGACGGCGTGCAAGGGCCGTATACATGGGCTGCTGTGATACGAGACTGTCGGAACAGAGTGGCACGTCCATTGTGCCGTACATCATCGCCCGTGCGTTCTCTTCCACGACGGCGTGCCGGATGAGCCAGAACCGTGTGATGCCTGCTTCCAGACGGGGGGCATCGAGAACATTGCAATAATTCTGCTCACGTTCGAGGCAGGGAGCAGACGGGGCCGACGTCATCATATGTCTCCATTCTGTTGCGAAAAACTGTAGGCGGCTGAGTCGTTTCTGATCACCGGCGCATAGGTCGGCAAGGGGTCGTGCTTTGCGATTCGATGCCAATGTCGGCGAATTAGCGAAATTTTCTCCAGAATGCGGCGTGCATCGGAAATTTCCTGCGCCATTCTGACTTCGGTGCCCAGCGCCGCGTGAGATGGTTCGCCTGAAAGCAGTCGCGCTCCTGCCGAGATACGCAGCGCACCAGCCGGTTTGCCATCAAGAGCATCGGACGGCAGGGCGACAGGTTGCCCTATATGGCACAACAGGCCCGCAACCGGACTGCTATGTTCCGGCTCATGTTCCGTGAAAAGTGGACGGAGATCGGCGTTGAGCCAGCGATAGAGTTTGCGGGCCTCTTCGAGACCAAGAGGTACGAACGGCTCTTCCGCCGCACGATCGGGTGCGCGGACGAGGAAACTCAGGATCGTTGTTCTGTCATCCCAGGCATCGGGATAAGTCGGACGCAAGGGCGCGGGCGTGTTGAGTAGCAGCAAGTCATTCCGCTTACCGATGGCGTCGCGGATGGCATTGAGAAAGCGGTCCAGCCTCCAGCAAAGCTCGGTTGCCGGAACATCCTGCAAAGCCTTCATTTCCGCGAGAGCCGTCACCCAGCGCAGGATGAGACCGTGGTTCACGACATCCGAAAGATTCGCGGTGGCATGACAGGCTGGCCATTCATTACGGCCCGCATAGGCGCGCAGCCCTACGGGAAGCTTTCCGCCGTCGAGTCTCTTGCGCCATGCCGTAGGGATCAGCAGTGCGCCGCAAAAGGGTGGTCCGGTGAAGAATTTTGAGCCCGTCACCATGACGGCGCGGCCACTCCGCACCCAGTCCCCCACACGCTTCGGCACCAGTCGCGCCTGACAGGCATCCACAACAATATCGCATTGCGGGCCGAAGCGGGCCGAGATGTCGATCAGCGTCTCTTCTCTCGGCGCCAGAAGACCCGTTTTGGACAGGTCAAGCTGATGCAGCAGCATATGACGCCCTGCTTCGATCCCGGCCATGACGCGGTTTTTGCAGTCTGCCGCCAGTATGTCGGCAGGCACCTGCGATCCGTCCTGTTCCCGCAGCGCGACATGTTCGATTGCAGCGGCTCCCTGACGACCAAAGCCATCGATCAGTTCTCCCCGCGCAACATGGGAAAGACGGGCGGTATCGTCGGCATAGTGTCGACCAGCGGCGGCGAGAGGGACACCGCGGCCGGTTTCGTCTGGAGCAATAAGGATGTTGGTGACCGGCCGGTGGTCATCATTCATTTCAGCGATGGCCAGCGCGGCCAGTTCACAGTCTGTCCCCGATGGCGCGAGAACGACGCATTCGCCGTCCGGCAAATGGTAAAAGTGCGCCAGAGCCTCTCGCGTCTCGCGCGCCATATCGGCCAGAACCGTCTGCCCTCTGTCCTGTAGAACTGCCCGTTGAAGACGCAGACGTGCCTGTTCGGCTGCGGCGAAACCTCGCTCGGAAACGGATGAAGCGGTTGAGGAAGCAAATGTTGCGGCCCACGGCCGCGGGCGATGCGAGCAGCCGTAATGGTTGAGACCCGTGCGTGGATCGAGTTGCAGGCGTGCATCGCCGCCAGCAGCCATGAGCGTTTCAGACGGACCCAGCAGGGCATTGGAGCGCGTCAGCCATGCGGAGAGCGCTTCAAATATTTCAGGTTCGCAGGAAGTCGGGGTGACCCAGTCCGGGGAGAGGCATGCTTTCAGAGTAGGCCAGAGAGCGGACAAGGCGACAGCCGATGGAGGAGCGTCGGCCGCAAGAATGTCCAGTGAGTCGGCTCGGTTCTGTTCATGTGGGCTGTCGAAGTTGCGGAAAATGACAGCGGTGCGTGCCGCCGCGAAACAGGCCCGTAGAACATGCGTGGGACTCATGGCGGCATGAAGCAGAGCCGCGAGTTCGAGAGCGAAACGAAGGCGCCAGACATCCCTGCCGTCAGCCAGACGGGAGGCGAGCGTTTGTGAGACAAGAATGCTTCCTGCCTTGGTGACCCTGAAGGGCGCGCCAAAATTCGCCACAATCTGGAGTGACAGATCTACGCTAAGAAAGCGGAGATCAGGGCGCTCCAGGACGCGGAGGTCGGCCATCACCGGGGAACGTGCCAAGATGGAAGCATCCGTTTGCCGTTAAATGGACATCAAGCATGCCACAAGTATGGTTAATGGGATACTCAGGACGTTATGACTGACGGTATCGTTAAATAAACGTGCACTGTCTGGCGGTTATGGAATAGCTCGGCTATAGGCACAGAGGCCTTATCAGGTACTCGGAACGGGATGATTTGATGCGTATTCTACTTACGGGCGGATGTGGGTTCATTGGATCCGCCGTCGTGCGCCACATTATCGGCGCGACCGACCACTCGGTTCTCAATGTCGACTGCATGACTTACGCCGCCTCTCCCGAAACAGTGGCAGAAGTTGCATCCTCGGACCGTTACACATTCGCGCAGGTCAACATCACGGACGGCCCCGCACTGGCGAAGCTGTTCGCGGAGTTCCGTCCCGACGCCGTCATGCATCTGGCCGCCGAAAGCCATGTGGACCGCTCGATCGACGGCCCCGGCGTGTTCATCCAGACCAACGTGGTCGGAACCTACACGCTGCTCGAAGCCGCCCGCGGCTACTGGCAGACGCTGGACGAAGCCGCCCGCAAGGCGTTCCGCTTCCACCATATCTCCACCGACGAAGTCTTCGGCGCGCTGGAACTGGACGATCCTCCGTTCACCGAAACCACTCCGTACGACCCCCGCAGCCCATACTCCGCCTCCAAGGCGTCGTCCGACCATCTGGTCCGCGCCTGGTATCACACCTACGGTCTGCCGACCTTCGTGACCAACACCACGAACAATTACGGCATCTGGCACTTCCCGGAAAAGCTGATCCCGCTGGTGACGATCAACGCCATCAAGGGCAAGGAACTGCCCGTCTACGGCAAGGGCGAGAACGTCCGTGACTGGCTGTTTGTCGAAGACCACGCTAAAGCGCTGGTGAAGGCCGTGGAAGTTGGCGAGCCGGGCGAGACCTACGCCATCGGCGCGCGTCAGCCCCGCACGAACCTCGAAGTCGTGAAGACCATATGCGCCGTCCTCGACGAACTGAAGCCCGATCCGGCTGGACCGCGCGAACGCCTCATCCGCTTCGTCACCGACCGCCCCGGCCACGACTTCAAATACGAAATCGACCCCACCCACGCCGAAAACGCGCTGGGCTGGAAGGCGAAGCACAATTTCGAAACAGGCATCCGCCGCACCATCCAGTGGTATCTCGACAATCGGGACTGGTGGGAAGCTATCCGAGCCCGTCGTTACACCGGTGAGCGCCTCGGTCAGGCCAAGAAATAGACGATCCGGGATAAACGAACATGAGCAAGACAGCCCCTGTCGAGACCAACATGAAGGGTATTCTGTTGGCTGGCGGATCAGGCACACGCCTGTATCCGATGACACTCGCGGCCAGCAAGCAGCTGCTGCCGGTCTACGACAAACCGATGATCTACTACCCGCTGACGACGCTCATGCTCGCCGGCATCCGGGACATCATGATCATCTCCACCCCCGCCGACCTGCCGCAGTTCAAGCGCCTGCTCGGCGACGGCTCGCAGTTCGGCGTCCGCTTCGAATATCGCGAGCAGCCCTCTCCGGACGGCATCGCGCAGGCGTTCCTGATCGCCGGCGAGTGGCTGAAGGGCAGCCCCTGCGCGCTGGTGCTCGGTGACAACCTGATCTTTGCCGACCACCTTTCCGCGCTTCTGCGGAAAGCCGGTCAGATCAAGAAGGGCGCGACGGTCTTCGCCTATCAGGTCCGCGATCCGGAGCGTTATGGCGTGGTGAGCTTCGACGAGTCAGGCAAGGCCCTGTCCGTTGAGGAAAAGCCTGCCGATCCGAAGTCCAACTGGGCCATTACTGGCCTCTATTTCTATGATGAGCGCGTGTATGATTTCGCGCAGAAGGTCAAGCCCTCCGCGCGTGGCGAGCTGGAAATCACCGATCTCAACCGCTTCTATCTGGAAGAAGGGTCACTCCGCGTCGATCGTCTCGGTCGTGGCTGCGCATGGCTGGATGCCGGACTGCCGGAGAGCCTGATGCAGGCCGGTCAGTTCGTTCACACCATTCAGGCGCGTCAGGGCATGCTCGTCGGGTCTCCCGGCGAAGTGGCGTTCCGGATGGGCTACATCAATGCCGATCAGTTGCGTATCCACGCTGCCAAAATGGGCAAGACGGAACTTGGACGGCTTCTGAAAGAACTGGCTGATCACGGTGCGCAGCACTGAGTTTGGTTCGATTTTTCAAACAGGGCGATTTAGCGAGGCTGATAAGGCCCGTTTGCACGGAGTAAGAGTTTATGAAGGTCGAGCGTCTGGCCATTCCCGATGTTATTCTCGTGACGCCTCCGCGATTCAGCGACAATCGCGGGTTCTTCTCCGAGACCTATAACATCAACCGCATGAAGGATGCTGGCATCGACCTTCCCTTCGTGCAGGACAATCAGAGCCTTTCCACCCAGAAAGGCGTGGTGCGCGGCCTGCACTGTCAGCTCGACCCGCATGCACAGGGCAAGCTCGTCCGTTGCACCAAGGGCGCAATCTGGGACGTCGCCATTGACGCCCGCACAGGTTCACCGACCTACGGCAAATGGGTGGCGGCCGAACTGTCCGAGGAAAACTGGTCCCAGCTGTGGATTCCGCCGGGCTTCCTGCACGGCTTCTGCACTCTCACTGCCAATGCTGAGGTGCAGTACAAATGCACCGGCCTCTATGACAAAGCGTCTGAACGCGCCGTGATCTGGAACAGCAAGGAACTGGCGATTGACTGGCCTATCAAGGCCGAGGACGCCATTCTTTCCGAGAAAGATCTGGTGGCGCCAGAATTCTCCGCAGCCAAGGGATGGTTCGAATACAAATGAACAGCACCGCCGATCATGCGCCGATCCTTGTGACTGGCGGAAATGGACAGCTTGCCACTTCGCTCGCCAACCTTGGTGGTGATCGTATCGATCGTGTCGGGCGTCCTGAATTCGATTTCGAAAAACCCGAGACGATCGAAGCTGTTCTCAGCGCTCACAAGCCTTCCGCCGTAGTGAATGCCGCTGCTTGGACGGCTGTGGATCTTGCTGAGACGGAAGTGTCCGGCGCCGAGGCGGCCAACTGCTCCGGACCGGTTCTGCTGGCTGAGGCCTGTGCGAAACGGGGCATTCCTTTCATCCATGTGTCCACCGACTATGTGTTCGCTGGAGACAAGGGCGCACCTTACGTCGAGACCGATCCGGTTTCTCCCCAGACCGTCTATGGCCGGACCAAGGCGGACGGTGAGGCGAAGATTCTGGAAGTCGATCCGCAGGCCATTATTCTGCGCACATCGTGGGTGTATTCCTCCCACGGCAAGAACTTCGTCCGCACGATGATCAACGCAGGCGCGAAAAACCCGGCGTTGAAAGTGGTGGGAGACCAGCGCGGTAATCCGACCAGTTCCGACGATCTGGCGGCGGCCATTCTCGACATCATCGGGCTGATCCAGCGTAGTGGCTGGAAAGACGAATACGCTGGCATTTATCATGCCTGTGGAACCGGTGAGGCAACATGGCACGAACTCGCGGTCGCGGCCCTTGAGGATGCAGCGCGTCACGGCCAGAAGATGCCGGAAGTCACGGCGATTCGTACCGAAGACTGGCCGACGCCGGCCAAGCGTCCCGCCGATTCCCGGATGGACAACGGCAAGCTGGACCTTGTCTTCGGTGTGAAGATGCCGCTGTGGCGTGAAAGTGTTGCGCGCACGGTGGATGAATTGTTCGCTGAGAAAGCGAACTGATCGCGCGCCGGTGATGCTCTCTTCTCTATGACGGAAGCAAATTCATCACCGGCGCTCGCTGCCCGACCTGTTTCATATACTATTTCTGCTTCCCCCACAGTAGCCATTCTGCTGTCCGTGCATAATGGGCAAGCTTTTCTGGACGCCCAGCTGGACTCTTTTCTCCAGCAACAGTACGAAAACTGGATTCTTATCTGGCGTGATGACGGATCGTCCGACGGTTCCAGCGCCATGGTGCAGGCGTTTGCCGCCCGCTGCGCGCCAGAGCAGTGTCGACAGATTATGGGGCCACAAACCACTGCCATGGGGATTGCTGCTTCCTACCTTCATCTTCTGAATCATGTGCCGCCTGACTGTCTGGTTGCTTTTTCCGATCAGGACGATGTCTGGTTCCCTGACAAGCTTGCACGCGGGGTGTCGGCATTAAGTGCATGTGCTGATGACCGCCCTGCGCTTTACTGTGCCCGTCAGATGTTGGCAGACCGCAATCTTTCGCCAATCGGTCTGTCTCCCGCTTTGAAAACGCCAGCAAACTGCCTGTCTGCGCTGGCCCAGAATATCGCTACCGGCTGCACTGTCCTTCTGAACGCCTCGGCCTGTCGCTTATTAAAAGAAACGGCTCCACCGCCGCCGCTGATTTTGCATGACTGGTGGGCTTACCTCACCGTAACGGCTGTCGGCGGCCATATCTGTGTGGATGAACGCCCTGCGTTGCTTTATCGGCAACATGGGGCGAACGCCGTAGGCTCGCCGCCCTCGTGGTTGCAGCGCGGTTATGCCGCTTTAAGACGCGGACCAGGCTCTTTCATGCGGATATTCCGGTCGAATGTGGAATGGTTACTGGCCCGTCGTAATTTTCTTCCTCCTGCGACTGCTACGGCTCTGGAAGCTGTTCAGAGAGGGCTCGAAGGATCGATGCTCAGTCGGCTGCTGTTACTACGGCGTTTTCCGACCCTGACTCGTGTGGGCTGGGGTGAGCGCATGATGTTCCGGTTGTGGTTTCTCTGCGGCTGAAGCGACGGCTCCGGATTTCTCGGCTGCCTCCGCCAGTTCTTTCATATAACTCAGTAGCGAAGCGGTTCTCATCACGGTGAAGCCGAGATTTTCCATGGTGCGGATCGTCTCACGTGTGAGACCCGTTTTTTCCAGCAGAATATCTTCGTCACGTGTGCTCAGATTGGCCATCGCAGCGCCTTGGTTCAGTCATTCACGAGGCAATTTCACGACAGGGACGGTTAAAGCGAGGTTAATGTTTCGGGCCAATATTTGCGGCCTTCGGCGTATTCTGCAAGAACGCCTCTATTCCGACCAGACTACCCTGTAGGAGCGCGTTCATGTTTCTGGCCCACCGGAATGGTCAGCCGGCTCGAGCCGTCGAAACCGAAGCCGACGCAGAAGGCGCGATCTGGCTGGATCTGGTCGATCCGACCGATACCGAACGGGATCTGGCGGCGCGACTGACAGGAAAAATCATCCCTGAACGCGCAGATCTGGAAGAGATCGAAAGTTCCTCGCGTCTGCATACGGAAGATGATGCGGTCTATATGTCGTTGCCACTGGTGCATCGCACGGAGACTGAGCTTTATTCTTCTCCAGTCGGCTTTGTTCTTCTGCCCAACCGGCTCGTGACGGTCCGCTTCTCGGATTATCTTTCCTTCGACAATGCCGCGCGTCAGGTGGCGGAAAGTGAGACTTCACCACCGAGTGACGAAGTCGTGGTGATGATCCTTGAATGCATCGTCGATCGTCTGGCGGATATTCTGGAGCGCGTGGGGATCAATCTCAGCCAGCTCTCCCGGGACGTGTTTACGGGGTATGACCCCAAGAGCAGCAAACAGATGGCTTCATGGCAGCGCGCCATTTTGCGTCGTGTCGGTCAGGCCGAGGATTTTTCTTCCTTGGTCAGGGACAGTCTCCTTGGGCTGGACCGGATCGCCATTTTCATCAGCGAGAACCACAAGCACCTGCTGTCTCACGGGTTGGAGGCACGGCTCGCGACCGTGGGGCGTGACGTGACCTCGCTGACGGATTTCGTGGCGCAACTCTCGAACAAGATCCAGTTCCTGCTGGATGCGGCACTCGGCTTCATCAGCATTGAGCAGAACGACAGCATGAAGATTCTGACGGTGGTCAGCTTCATCGGGGTGGCGCCTACATTGATTGCCGGCATTTACGGCATGAACTTCAAGGATATCCCGGAACTGTCGTGGAGTTATGGCTACTGGTATTCGCTGGGAGCCATGGTGGCGTCGATTGCACTGCCGCTCCTGTGGTTCTGGCGCAAGGGCTGGCTCAAGGCCGGAACCCGCTAGGAGGCTTTCCGTTTGGGTTTCGAACAGAAGCATTCAGGAGTGAGTGACATGAGATCAGCAGCCTTCATGATTGTCACTCTGCTGGGTGCCTTCTCATTTATGCCAGCCGCGAGAGCGGAGACTGTCTCGCCTCAGATGCTGGCAGACAGATTGACACACGAACCCTGGCGTTATGGTGGGCTGTCTTCCGGAGGGAAGGAGAGTCTGGTGATCGGTCTGCATGGCACTGGACCAACATCTCTGGCCGGGGAGTTTGCCCAGTTGGATGCGCAGCGTCGCGCTGTTCGCATCGGCGCCTTGAGCGGCAGCATCACCCCTCCCTTGTCGGGTGTGATGGCGCACTGTGCCTTTACTGTCAGATTTCCGGACCAGATCATGAGCTTCGAAGGAGCCTGCGCGCCTGAGACGCTTTCCGGGACGATTGGCACACGGAAAACACCACGTTGGCTGAGCGCTCAGGTGGCGAATGCCTTTTCGCCTGATGCATCGCTGGGCATGTACTGGCTGACGGCGTCGGGTTTCAATGCGGCACTCTCTCCTGTTGCTTCGGGTTCCGCGAGATAAATCCGCGATACAAGAAAAGCTTGACAGTAAAGAGACCGGGCATTACTGGACAAGCACCATTGATAGATTCGTCTGTCGATGCGTTCCTTTACGACAGAGATTTTCGCCATTCGGATATTGGCTTTATTGTCATCCGGTCATGGACTGCGCCGTCAGATTCCAGACGAGCGAAAACCTTGGTCTCTCCCCGCTCTCTGCCTGCACATCAAGGCGCACTGAATGCATCTCGCTGAACTCAAGGCCAAATCACCGGCCGATCTTCTTTCCTACGCCGAAGAACTCGGCGTGGAGAATGCCTCCTCTCTTCGTAAGCAGGAGCTTCTTTTCGCCATTCTCAAGACACTGGCAGACAATGACCAGGCGATCTACGGCGAAGGCACACTCGAAATCCTGCCGGATGGCTTTGGTTATCTCCGCTCGCCGGAAGCCAATTACCTGCCCGGTCCGGACGACATCTATATTTCACCCCTTCAGGTGCGCCGCTTCGGCCTGCGCACAGGTGACACGGTCGAGGGCCAGATTCGCGCCCCACGTGACGGCGAGCGTTACTTCTCGCTGCTGAAGGTCAACACAATCAACTTCGAGCCGCCCGAAGCGGTCCGTCATCGCATCAATTTCGACAATCTCACGCCGCTCTATCCGGAGCGCCGCCTGCAGATGGAAGTCGAAGGGCAGGGCGAAGTCGAGCCGCCTCCGACCAAGGGCAAGAAAGGCACGCAGCGCGACTTTACGTCTCGCGTCATCGACCTTGTGTCGCCGATCGGCATGGGTCAGCGCGCACTGATCGTCGCGCCGCCGCGCACCGGTAAAACCGTGATGCTCCAGAGCATCGCCAGCTCGATTTCGGCCAACCATCCGGAAGTCTTCCTGATCGTCCTGCTGATCGACGAGCGCCCAGAAGAAGTCACCGACATGGCCCGCTCCGTGCGCGGCGAAGTCGTGGCTTCCACCTTCGATGAACCGGCCCAGCGTCACGTGCAGGTCACGGAGATGGTGCTGGAGAAGGCCAAGCGCCTCGTCGAGCACAAGCGCGACGTGGTCATCCTGCTCGACTCGATCACCCGTCTTGCCCGCGCCTACAACACCGTCGTCCCTTCATCGGGCAAGGTGCTGACCGGTGGTGTGGACGCCAACGCGCTCCAGCGTCCGAAGCGCTTCTTCGGTGCGGCCCGTAACATCGAGGAAGGCGGCTCGCTGACGATTATCGCCACCGCGCTGATCGACACCGGCTCGCGTATGGACGAAGTCATCTTCGAAGAGTTCAAGGGCACCGGCAACTCCGAACTCATCCTCGACCGCAAGCTCGCCGACAAGCGCGTGTTCCCGGCCATCGACATCACCAAGAGCGGCACCCGTAAGGAAGAGCTTCTGGTCGATCGCGCCACGCTCTCCAAGATGTGGGTGCTACGCCGTATCCTCGCGCCGATGGGCACGATGGACGCCATGGAGTTCCTGCTCGACAAGCTGAAATACAGCAAGTCGAACAACGACTTCTTTGAAGCGATGAACAACTGAGTAATGGACGCGCGGGCTTTTGTCCCGCGCGTCACTGTCATCCGGGCCTGAACGATCTCGACCTCAGGGAGGAGAGATCGGCATCCGTGCAATCAGGAACGGTGGTTTGCGAAGATCCTGCCCGTTGTGAAAGCGCGGCAGGCGCGTCCACTGGCCCAGAATCACATAAACATAATTTCTGTCGGCAAAAATCCCATCCGGCCAGACGAAGCGTGGATCTGAGGCGATCAGGTCGAAGCTGCCATCGGGGTTGCGACGAAAGACCGCATCATGGTCGGCGGCTGTCGTATAGATCCGGTTCCATGGATCGGTGGCGAGTCCGTCCGCCGCGCCTTTTTCTCCTTCATCGACAACAAGGCTTGCTAGCTGTTCTGAGCTGATAGAAAAATCAGCCAGTTTTGCCGTGGGCAGGCTGTACAGCCTGCGGCTGGCAAGAGGAGAATAGAACAGGGTGTCCGAGTTGGCGGACAACGTAATCCCATCCGCGCCACCGCCGGGAAACGTCGGATTTTTGGGGTCAAAGCGCAGCACACGACCATCGAGAACCGTCTGATATCCCTTGTCGGGAAGAACGGAAACCGTGCCAGCAAGAACGCGGCGCTGTTTGCCGGTGGCGATATCCGCCACCACGAGAGCCGGATGACCGCCGAACGAACTGTCGGCGATGAAGGCCGTGCCTTTTTCACCGTGTGTCAGGTCGATGCGCAGATCGTTCATATGGCTGTCAGGCAGTAGAGCATCCTTCAGCACAATACTGGCAATGACCTGCCCCGTTTTCGGGTTTAGACCCACAACCTTGGCGCCTCCCGGTTGAATGTCATGTCCCTTGATCTTGCCGTCATCAATGACCCAGATGTTGCCTGCGCTATCCGTTGTCATGCCATGGGGCGAGACCAGATGCTGGTCCGGCGCACCATTGCTTGAAGCGGAAAAGGCAGCGGAAGGAAACGGAATCAGGCGTCCATTTTTCCATTCCGCCAGAACTGGTCCTGCGTGATCCCCATCATGCTTGGGGAAAGTGAGGAACAGTCGGTTATCGACAACCACAATGCCTGACGGATCAGGTGACGGGATACTGGCGAGGATTTCCACCTGCCCCGTCGCCCCAAAGCCGGGATCATGGTTGTTTGTGATGGTGGGAGGCGCGGCGTGAGACAGGCCAGCCCACTGGAGCGGGGCTGCGCAGGTAAGGAGGGTAAGCAGGCTCACCCGAAAGGGCTGCTTTTTAGGAAAAAACCGATCCAAAAACAGGGGACTGCATGATGCCACGGTTTCAGCTTTCCTTGTTTTCGAGGAAAGGCTTGAGGAGTGTCAGATCGGCTGCCGAGAGCCGGTCCGATGCTGTGGAGCACTGGTGCCAATAAGGGTAAAGCAGCGGCGGTCTGCTGACTTCTTCCAGTTTCTGAATATCTTCCGCATTCAGCTTCAGGGTTGCAGATTTCAGATTATCGGTAAGTTGCTGATCATTCCGTGCGCCGATCACCAGACTGGCGACGCCGGAACGCTGGAGCAGCCATGCCAGTGCGACCTGTGCGGCGGAAGCGCCTTCATAGTGCGAGGCGACGTCGATCAGAACTTCGACGATATCATAAAGAGCTTCCACATCCCGGACGGGCGGTTCCTTCCAGTGAGCGGCCTTGCGCGTGCCTTTCGGCTCGGGTTTGCCGCGACGATATTTCCCTGACAGCAGACCCCCTGCGAGTGGTGACCAGATGACGGCGTCCACGCCCTGATCGACTGCAATGGGCAGCAGCTCGTATTCCGCTTCACGGGCCTGAAGCGTGTAGTGAATCTGCTGGGCCACCGGACGCACCGTGTTGTTCCGTTCAGCGGCGGACAACATTTTCATGATGTGCCAGCCTGAAAAGTTCGAAACACCGACGTAACCGATCTTGCCGGTGCTCTGGAGATGATCGAGTGCGGCGAGTATTTCCTCAACAGGAGTTTCACCATCCCACTCGTGACACCAGTAAAGATCGATATGATCCGTTTTCAGTCTCTTCAGGCTGGCTTCACAGGCTTTGATAAGGTGATGGCGTGACAGGCCGCGCTCATTGGGCCCTTTGGAACCCGTCGGGAAGCGGGCTTTCGTGCCCAGAAGCAGACGGTTGCGGCGATCCGCATCGAGAGCCTCGCCAATAATTTCTTCGGATGTGCCGTCTGAATAGATGTCGGCGGTATCAAGCATGTTCACACCGGCATCAAGCGCCATGTCGATCTGCCGCCGTGCGCCAGCAAGATCCGTGTTGCCGGTTTTGGCGAAATCACCCTTGCCGCCAAATGTCATGGTGCCGAGAATAAGGGAGGAGACTTTCAGGCCGGAGCGACCAAGAAGACGATATTCCATCAGTGTTGAGTCCTTGCTGTGCCAGTGAGGGTGATCGGGCCGGGCATGGCATGGCCATTGGCCCACGTTTCCACAATGCGGTCAGAGTCGAGGATATTGAGGGCAGGATTGCCTGCCACGACGAGAAGATCGGCCCGTTTGCCGGGAGCGATTACGCCACGATCGGAAAGATCAAGCAGTGCCGCGGCATTCTGTGTGGCGATCTGGATCGTTTGAAGCGGTGTCAGCCCTGCCTGCACGGTCAGGGCCAGTTCACGATGCTCTGCGACGCCGGGCACGCGGAGCGGTGTGGCGCCGCTATCGGTGCCGAAACCGATCTTCACACCTGCATCATGAAGCGTTTTCAGATTTTTCAGGTTCATCGCCAGAGAAGAGCGGGCGAAATCAGCTTTCTTGCCAACACTGTTCTGAATCTGCCAGGCGGGATCCCTGACCTGTTCAAGCAGCGGCATGGAAAGGCCCGCGATGGCAAAAGGCGTTTTTGTCCAGTCTGCCCGATCGGCCCACGCCGTGCTGGCTTCATCGAGTTGCAGCGTGGCGATATACCAGATGCCACGCGATTTCAGTTCATCGATCAGATGCTGGGTGACAGGCTTGTCCCGCACGCCGTGTGCGAGAATATCCACTCCGGCAGCGACGACATGTTCGGCGTCATCAAGATCGTGGATATGGGCGGCGACACGGAGATGTCGCTTGTGTGATTCGTCCACGACAGCCGCAATGATTTCCGGCTTCATCTTGACGGGCAGGGTGCCGTCGAAATCATCGACCCAGATCTTCATGAGATCTGTGCCTTCATCAGCCATCTTGTCCACGTCCTGCCGTGCTTCGTCGGGCGTCGCCGGACGGAAAAGCTGGTCTGGCACGACATTGATGGGGGGAGCGCCTTTTACAACGCCGATGCCCTGATCCACCCCGAAGAGATCGGCAGGTGTCTTGCCCGCGTGCGCTTCCTTGCGGAGCGGATCGAAGACTTCCGGTATGTTGTTGCCGAGCGCCGTCACTGTGGTGACGCCATAACGGCGGTACTGCGTGAGGGCGTTAATGATGTTGTCGCGCGTATAGAACTGCGAGCCGGTGGTGACGCCTTCATACTGGCCGACATGGCTGTGGTCGGAGATGAGCGCGGGCAGCACCGTGTCGCCCGAGCGGTCCAGTATTTTCGTATGAGCCGGGATTGTGATGTTGCTGCCGACCGCAACGATCTTTCCATCTTTCATGAGGATGGTTGCATTTTCCACCGGCGCGACTCCTGTGCCATCGATGACGCGCACATGGGTGAGGGCGACCACCGAAGCGACCCTCGGGCCATCGCCCCGCTGGGCGGCAATGGCGTTCGTGCTGATGAAAAGGGCCGCTGTGGCCAGAAGGATGCGTCTCATGGTGGTCTCCGAGGTTTAGGGATTAACGGACGCACTGTTACGTTCGTTCCCTTCTGGCCGGGGGCGCGGCACGCGGAAGCGCGCCTTCCGACAACGCGACCAGAGAGGGAAACCGGGTGTCACCACCAGTTGCGTCAGCACATGCGGAGCATTGTCCTGTTCCGTGTCAGGCTGGCGCCTCGTGTCAGACATGCGGCAGGCTCCTTTAGTCAAAGAGATGGGCTTGTGGCCGTCGCTCTTTCAGCCGGACGTCTGGGACAGGGTGTCGAAGGGAGGGGTTTGTTGCCAAGAGTCATAAACGTAACGATCCCGTGATCGCTTCGTTGGATGAGCGTTCTCCTATCGATCCACATGGCCCAGATCGCGGTCCGGATCGATGACGTCACGGACCAGTTTCTTCAGCTCCTTGGGGCCTGGAAAGCCGCCATCGCGCTTTCTCTCCCACACCAGAACACCGTCCACCGTAATCTCGAAACGACCACCCGTGTCGGGGCAGAGCGCCACTTCCGAAAGCTCCGTGCCGAAGGTGTTGAGCAGTTCTTGCGCCATCCATGCGGAGCGGAGTAGCCAGTTGCACTGCGTGCAGTAGCGGATCGAAACCTGGTGAGTCTGTTCGTTCATGGAAGGCTCTCCATCGGGCATAGTCTGTCCGGACTTTGCGTGCGGTCGGGGAAGCATCGTAGAAAGCATCCTGCGGCAACGCCATATCTCAATCACCGCCTCTGCAAGGATCGCCCCGATGAAAGTCGCCCTTGGACAGTTCGCCGTTGCTCCAGACTGGAACGCCAATCTCGCGCAATGCGTGTCGCTGATCGACAAGGCCGCGGCGGAAGGAGCAAAGCTTCTTATCCTTCCGGAGAGCATCATCGCGGCGGACATGAACGATCCTCGCATCACCGTGCGCACGGCGCAGCCGCTTGACGGCCCCTTTGTCATCGGCCTGATCGACGCGCTGGCGGGCAAGGATCTGACAGTTATCTGCTGTATCGCGACGCCGGACGCATCCGGGCTGACCCATAACTGCCAGATCGTGCTCAATGCGTCCGGTCTGGTCGCCAGCTATCGCAAGCTACATCTCTATGATGCCTTCAACATGAAGGAATCGAACGACTATATCCCCGGCACGGAATTGCCGCCCATCGTTCAGGTGGGCGACATCAAGGTCGGACTGATGACCTGTTACGACGTGCGCTTCCCGGAGGTGGCGCGTTCACTCGTTGTGCGTGGCGCGGATCTACTGACAGTGCCAGCCGCATGGGTGCGCGGTCCCGGCAAGGAGTGGCACTGGGAAGTGATGGTCACGGCGCGGGCTCTGGAGAATACCTGTTATGTAGCCGCCGTGGGTGAGTGTGGACCGCGCAACATCGGGTGCAGCATGATGGTTGATCCGCTGGGTGTGGCTGTCGCGCGTGCGGGTATCGCGCCAGATCTGATCTTTGCCAATGTGGATCTTGAGCGCATCCGCGCAACTCGTGAGGTGCTGCCAGTGCTTGCAAATCGTCGTTTCAAGGATCCTGAGCTTGGGCAGAGTGGCGCGTAGATGCTTCGGCTTGGCCGGAATTCAGTTGGAAAGGAATTCATCTTTTTCTGAAGAAAAAGAAGCAAAAAGACTTTGAATTATAAGGGTGGAATTGGATCAGCAGCATTATTCTCTGACGCAAAAAAGTTTTCTGGTTCTTTTTTTTCCAAAAAGAATGGAGCCGCTTACAATCCTGTCTTTTAGAGACAAACAACTTCTGAAACCGGAGCCACTATGGACACGCTGAACGAGATGAAAGACCTGATCCAGAGCCGGGATGATGGCTTCGTCCATGTTCGTGGCGCACGCGAACATAATCTGAAAAACGTCAGCGTGGATCTACCGCGTGACAGTCTTGTGGTGTTCACCGGCGTTTCCGGTTCCGGCAAGTCCTCGCTTGCATTTGGCACACTCTATGCCGAGGCGCAGCGTCGTTATCTCGAGTCCGTCTCCCCCTATGCGCGCCGTCTGTTCCAGCAAATGCCTGTTCCGGACGTGGACAGTGTGGACGGCCTGCCCCCAGCCATTGCGCTCCAGCAGCAACGCGGCGGCAGCTCAGGACGCTCATCCGTTGGCAGCATTACGACGCTCTCCAATCTTCTGCGGATGCTCTATTCCCGCGCCGGAACCTATCCGACAGGCATGGCGCGTCTGGAAGCAGAATCCTTCTCGCCGAATACCCCGATGGGGGCCTGCAAACGCTGTCACGGACTGGGACGCATCCACGATGTGACGGAAGCGAGCATGGTTCCGGATGATTCTCTCAGCATCCGCGATCGGGCCGTCGCATCATGGCCGACGGCGTGGCAGGGGCAGAATCTGCGCGACATCCTCATCACCAAAGGTGTCGATGTGGATTGCCCGTGGCGTGATCTGCCGAAAAAGACACGTGACTGGATTCTTTTCACTGACGAAACGCCGACCTATCCAGTCTATCCCGGTTTCACACATGAGCAGGTGCAGCGCGCCATCGCCCGTGGACTGGAGCCCGGCTATCAGGGCACCTTCACCGGTGCACGGCGCTACATTCTTCAGACATTCGCCAACTCGCAGAGCGCCATGATGCGCAAACGGGTCGAGGCGTTCATGACCTCCACCGACTGCCCGGAATGTCACGGTCAGCGGCTGAACGCCGATGCGCTACGTGTGACGTTTGGCGGCTACAACATCGCAGCCATGACGGCCCTGCCGCTGGAAACCATCGCCGCGACATTGCGGACGTCAGTGGATGCAAACCCGGCCGAGGATGCGACCGCCATTGCCGCCGGGCGCATTGTCGAAGACATTATCGCGCGCATCGGCGTGCTGGAAGATCTTGGGTTGGGCTATCTCCAGATGGATCGCGGTGTGCAGACGCTCTCACCCGGCGAGTATCAGCGCCTGCGTCTCGGCACACAGATCCACTCCAATCTGTTCGGTGTGGTCTATGTTCTGGACGAGCCTTCCGCCGGTCTGCATCCTGCCGATACACAGGCGCTTCTCGCGGCGCTCGACCGTCTGCGCAATGCCGGAAATTCCCTTTTCCTTGTCGAGCATAATCTCGATATCGTCCGCAACGCGGAGTGGGTCGTGGATGTCGGCCCACAGGCAGGCACACGCGGTGGCGAGGTGCTGTATTCCGGTCCGCTTGCTGATCTGAAAGACGTCGAGGGCTCCCGCACACGGGATTACGTGTTTGCCGCCACTTCGAAAGTGAGCCACGCGCCACGCAAGCCATCCGGATGGCTGAAACTGGACGATATCAACTGGAACAATCTGAACGGCCTTTCGGCTTCATTTCCACTTGGTGCGTTTACGTCCGTCACTGGCGTGTCCGGTTCGGGAAAATCCTCGCTGGTCAGTCAGGTTCTCACAACAGTTGTCGCCAAGGCGCTTGGTCAGGCGTTGCCGGAAGCGGATGAGGACGAGAATGCACTTGTCTCGTCGGCGCATGCCGGTGAGCCGGAGGGGCGTATTGTGGGAGGGCTGGATGTGATCAAACGCCTTGCGGTGATCGACCAGAAACCCATCGGTCGCACGCCCCGTTCAAATCTTGCGACCTACACAGGGCTTTTCGACACGATCCGCAAGCTCTACGCCGGAACGGAACTGGCGCGGAAACGCAAATACGATGCGGGCCATTTCTCGTTCAACCTTCCGAAAGGCCGTTGTCCAACCTGCGAAGGCGCTGGATCGACCATGGTAGAACTTCTGTTTCTGCCGAGTGTCTATGCGCCGTGTCCTGCCTGTCATGGCGCACGCTACAAGCCTGACATTCTGGAAGTCACCTATCGCGGAAAATCCATCGCCGAGGTGCTCGACATGAATGTCGATGCGGCCTGCGTGTTCTTTGCCGAGGATGCTGGCCCGGCACAGGCGCTGACCACGCTTCAGCGCAGTGGGCTTGGACACCTTAAACTCGGTCAGCCCGCAACGGAACTCTCAGGGGGCGAGGCGCAGCGGATTAAACTGGCAACGGAACTGCAAAAGCAGCGTCGTGGTCATACGCTTTACGTTCTCGATGAGCCAACGACCGGCCTGCACCCATCGGACGCAGACCGGCTGATGGATCATCTCCACGAACTGGTGGAGGGTGGCAACACCGTGATCGTCGCCGAACACGATATGCGTCTGGTGGCGCGGGGAGACTGGGTGATCGATCTCGGACCGGGTGCGGGCAATAAAGGCGGTCACATCGTGGCGGAAGGGACGCCGCACACGGTCGCGCATGTCTCCGGGAGTGTCACAGCACCGTTTCTGGCGCGCTATACGGGATAGTGATTCTACTGTTCCAATGACAGAGCAGAAGCTTTGTGAAAAGCGATATGTCCTGTTCTGCCGCATCGGATTTCATACTGGGGTTCGGGAGAAGACGCGTGGTGCGTATAGCCGTTGACCTCAAAAGGTTGCCGGTGAATCGCGATGACCGTGCCGGATGTGCGACCACCTTCATATTTCCATGAGACCAGATCGCCGGTTTTGAACGTCGTCATCATTTTTCCTTTGGAGGAAATGGAAAGCATAAAGTTGGGACAGGTGTGTTCCTGTCCCGACTGAACGCATGTCATTCACACAGCAGCGAGCAGTTCCGCGTCGGCTGCCGAGCCAAAGAACTCGTAGCGGATGTTGGCGACCGGGACGCCAGCCGTCTTCAGCGCATCCACCATGTCGCGCATGAAGGAATCCGGGCCACAGATACGATAAATCGCGTGGGGATCGACGTGCTTCGTCAACCAGTCTTTCGTGATGCGGCCAGCATGATACTGTACGCCCGATTTGTCCGTGGCGCTGGCGGGCACACCCGCACTGAAGAAAATATCGGCCTGTAAAATACCGGACGCAGCCAGCTTCTGCACGTCCGCGCTGAACGCTTCGGTTTCAGAGGCATGAGTACCGTGGATGAAACGGACGGTCTTTTTCTCGTTGGGCGATAGCGCATCAACCGCAGAGATGAACGGCGTCAGGCCGACACCCGCGCTGAGAAAGACCGTTTTCTGTTCCTTGGTCGGATCATACACGAAGTCGCCAGAAGGTGCGGAAACCTGCAACTCAGTGCCTTCCCGCACCGTGTCATGGAACCACGAGGAGACAACGCCACCGTCTTCCTTGCGGACGCTGATCCGGTAATGATCCGATGAAGGCGCGGACGAGATGCTGTAGTTGCGACGCTGCGAGCCGTGACCCGGAATGTCCAGTTTGAAGCTCAGATACTGGCCCGGCAAATGTTTCATCACTGGCTTGCCATCGGTCGGCACCAGTTCGAATGAGCGGATGATGCTGCTTTCATGTTTCACGGAGCGGACGCGGAAGGGACGCCAGCCGATCCAGCCACCGGGAGCGGCTTCGTGCTCGTCGTAAACCTTCTTTTCAATCCCGATCAGAAGGTCTGCCAGGAACCAGTAAGCTTTGGCCCACGCATCCATGATTTCCGGGGTGGCGGCATCGCCCAGCACGTGTTCGATGGCCCCCAGCAGCGCCTTGCCGACATACGGGTAATGCTCGGGCAGGATGTTCAGCCCGACATGCTTCTGCGTGATGCGTTCGACCATGCCGCCGAGATTGCCGAGCGTGTCGATATTGCGGGCGTAGGCCAGCACGGCGAGGGCCAGAGCCTTGGGCTGCTCCCCGTCTTTCTGGTGCGACATGTTGAACAGGTCGCGGATCTCGGGATCGGCCAGAAGGCGGCTGTACATTTCCCTTGTGATATCGAGTCCATGTGCTTCGAGAGCCGGGACGCAGGCTTTGACGATGGAACGGGTTTTCTCATCGAGGGGGGCGGCCATCTGACTTCACTCCTTAAAAGGTGTTTCAGTGAGTAATCTTATGGGGCGCGTGTTTTGAAGGTGTCAACATGGGAAACCTTTTCTGGTGGTCATGGCCCCTATGCTGGTTTATCAGTGCCGCATGCGCCTCACCGTTCAGTCCGATTACGCCCTGCGTGCGCTGGTTTTTCTGGCCAGCAATCGTGAACGGCTGTCCTCCATCCGCGAAATCGCCGGGATTTATGGCATTTCGGAAAACTACATGGTGAAGATCATTCATCGTCTGGGTGTTGGTGGTTTTATCGAGACGATCCGGGGCCGTAATGGCGGATTGCGGCTGGCACGACCGCCGGAGGAGATCCGTATCGGCGATGTGGTGCGGTTCACGGAGGAAGATTTTGCCGTGGTCTCATGCATGCAGACTGAGCGCAAAGAAGGTGGAGGCTGCCTTTTGATGCCGGATTGCAGCCTGCGTCACACATTGGGCGAAGCTCTGGAGGCTTTCCTTGCGGTGCTGGACCGGAAGACGCTGGCGGATGTGGTGGGAGAGTGGGAGCAGCGAAAGCTGGCGACAGCGCCGGCACACTGAATGGTTTCTGTTGATATAGTATAACATTACGATTAGGGATGGTGCCCATGCGCCCATTCCGGTCTTTTCTGCTGCCTTTTCTGCTCTTCGCAGGCATGATTCCGGCGCAGGCAGCGGTTCCGACAATACGGATTGTGGCGGCGGAAAATGTCTGGGGCGACATCGCGGCCCAGATTGGCGGCCCGGAAGTGTCTGTCAAAAGTATTCTCAGCATGCCGGACGTGGAGCCGCATCTGTTCGAACCGGTGCCGACGACAGCACGCGATGTGGCCGATGCCGGTCTTCTCATCATCAATGGTGGCGGTTTCGACCCGTGGATGGACCGTCTGGCCGGCACGCATCCCTCCATTCGCGTATCGGACATCGCCGACTGGCATGATGGGGACAACGCTCATCTGTGGTTTGATCCTGCCGTAGCGGAAAAAGTCGCTCAGGCCGTGGCGCATGCCTTGCATGACGATCCACAGACGGTCGCTTCGCTGGGGCATTTCGAGCAGGCTGTCACGCAACTGGAAACCCGTATAACCGCCCTGCGACCAAAAGTAGCGGGTACGAAGATCGCTGCGACTGAGCCCATTCTGGGACGTCTGACAGACAGGCTGGGGCTGGTGACGGAGAACGCTGCCTTCCAGCTTGCCGTAATGAACGATGTCGAGCCGGGGCCAGCCGAAGTCGCCCGGTTTGAAAGCGCCCTTCGCAACGGTACGATAAAACTGCTGATCTATAACCAGCAGGTCGTCACACCGTCTGCCGCGCGGCTGCTGGACGTGGCGGAGGCTGCACATGTTCCCTGTATTGCCGTGACGGAAACATTGCCGCCCGGCCAGCACTGGCAGGACTGGATGAACGCCATTCTGGACAAGATGGAAGCGGCGCTCCTTTCCTCCGGACATTCGTGATGCAGGACGATGCGGTTCGGTGTGACGATGTGACGCTCGCGCGCGGCGGACGCGAGATTCTTACCGGCGTTTCCTTTTCCATTCCTCAGGGCGCTTTCGTGGGCCTGTTCGGACCGAACGGTGCAGGCAAGACTACGCTTCTGCGCGCGCTTCTGGGACTGGAAACCCTCGCTCATGGGCATATCACGGTGCTGGGGGCCACGCCTCGGGCCAGCATCGGACAAATCGGTTATATGCCGCAGAGCCGAAGCGCCAATGGCGCGTCCCTGACAGGATGGGATCTGCTGGCTTCGGGCATGTCCGGCACACGCTGGGGGATTCCCCGACTTACACGCGAGGACAGGCTTGCCATTCAGGAAGCGCTCGACGCGGTCGATGCGACGCCTCTGGCCACGCGGCGGCTTGGCTCGCTGTCCGGCGGGGAACGTCAGCGACTGTTGATCGCGCAGGCGCTTATCGGCTGGCCTTCGCTGCTTCTGTTGGATGAGCCGCTCGCCAGTCTTGATCCGGTGCGCATGCGTGATGTGGCGGAACGTCTGGGACAGATCGCACGACAGCGGGGAATGACGGTCATCTGTTCCGCCCATGACGTGAATGCGCTGATGGGTGTGATGGATTCCGTTCTGTATGTTGCGCGGGGTCGTGCCCGATTGGGACGGGTGGATGAGGTGATGACCACCGAGAGCCTCTCCGCTCTCTATGGTGCGCCGGTCGAAGTCTGTCGCGCACCATCCGGTCGGCTGCTGGTCAGCGCGGACGCCTTCTGATGTTCGCCTATGATTTCATGCGCATGGCTATCGCAGCCTCCGCTTTCGTGGCGCTTCTGGCGGGTCCTGTCGGATGGTTTCTCGTTCTGCGCGGACAGAGTTTTGCCGGACATGCGCTGGCGCATATCGCCTTCGCGGGAGCGGCGGGCGCTGCATTGATGGGCTGGTCTCCGCTTGGAGGGCTGTTCGTCGCGGCGATTCTTGCCGGTGGGATCATGGGGCTGGCCGGACAGGAAAAGAATGGACGCGACGTTGCGATCGGTCTTGTGCTGTCTCTGGCGATGGGTTGCGGCGTGCTGTTCCTGCACCTGATGACCCGGTCGGCCTCGGTCGCCAATGCGCTGCTGTTTGGCAATGTGCTGGGCGTCAGCGGCACCATGCTGGCCTCGCTGGGAATATTTACCGTGCTGGGCTGCGCTTTGCTGGCGCTCCTGTCCCGACCCTTGCTCTTTGCAAGTCTTCAGCCGGAACTGGCGGAGGCGCGGGGCGTCAGGACACGGTTGCTCTCGACGCTGTTCCTGATGCTTGTCGGGGCCGCGACGGCGGAGGCGGCACAGATTACGGGCGTGCTGATGGTTTTCACGCTCATGGTTGGCCCCGGAGCCGCCGCGCACAAGTTAGGTGTGTCTCCTCTTGTGGGAATCGGGTGCGCGGCCGTTCTGGCTATTGGAGAAGCATGGAGTGGGCTGGCGCTCTCGTGGTGGACCGATGCGCCTGTTTCGTTCTGGATCGCGGTCCTGAGTGTGAGTGTGTTTCTGCTGGCTGGTCTGCGGCGGCGGATATGAAGTTGGCCCATGCTGGACCGTGCCTTGCGAAAAGGTGGGAAAGCTGGGAAAAGTAGCCGGAATACTGTGGTATGAGCAGGAAAGGCGTGCTGGGTATGAAAAAGGTTCTGTGGGGCAGCGCGCTTCTGGCAGCCTTCATGATGGCAGGAGCCGTCACCCCGGCCAACGCTCAGGAAGCGCCCGACGACGACAAGCCATCCGGGCCGGACATGCACGCTCTTTCCTCGCGCTTTAACGCTGTCCGGGTGAAGAAAGACTATAGCTATATTCACCGTCCCCGAGGCGACAAGGTCGTCGAGCAGCCCGATATTGACCGTCTGCTGTTCTGGACGCCGGACGGAAAGCCGGATGGTTATGCCCAGCGTCGTGGCGATAGCGTGATCTATTATGATGCCGGGGGCCGCCCAACACGCGTGGAACGGATTCCGCCGGGCGTCGCCGACTGAGATGGGGCTCAGGGCTACGTCTTAAAAGCCGCTGATTTCCTTTGCGGCCACTTCCCAGCCCACCGGTTTGAAGTAACTCCGAACGACCTGTTCCGCCTCTGCAAGCGCGCCCGTATCGAACATCATGCGTGCGGCTTTTGCCAGTCCGTCTTCCAGATTGTCCGGGTTGAAGGTTTCGACCAGTTCCTGTCCCGCTTCGGGTAAAGCACCCCGATTCGAGATCAGGCAGGCTTTGCCCCGCGCCAGACTTTCTGAAACAGGCAGTCCCCATCCTTCGTAAAACGAGGGGATCATCACGAACAGGGCGTGACGATAAAGCTGTTCAAGCTGCGCATCCGTGGGGGCCCGGACAATGATGATATGCTCGTCGAGAAAATTGCTGTTGTGAATCTGCTGCATCAGATCGTCGGAAAGCCAGCCGGACGAGCCTGCCAGCATCAGTTTGGGAATGCTGTTTCTGTTGCCCGTTTCCAGCAGTCGCCGCCACATGCGGATCAGAAAGAGATGGTTCTTCCGTGCTTCAAAAGTGCCGACAGACAGAACATAGCGGTCAGGCAGGGAAAGCGAAGGGGCTGTGGCCTGCGGTTTTGCCGCGAGGGCAGTTCCCATGCTGATCGGCTGAGCCGCAATGTCTGGAAAAACACGTTTCAGATCGGCGCAGGTGGCGCGGGAAACCCCGAAAACCCGGTCGCAATGTGGAAGAATGCTGCGCAGCCAGCGCTCGAAAATGCGTGGGAGCCCGGCTGGGCACCATTCCGGGAATAGCAGCGGGATGATGTCATGCACAAGCAGACCGAACTGCATGTCATATGCTTGGCGATAATGGCCGATGAGCGCGCCATAATCAGCGTGTGACCAGGGTGCGCCGAGGGAGAGGAGGACGTCCTGCGGTGCCGGAGAAAAAGGAGCGTCGGTTTTTTTTGCTCGGGCGTGATGAAAGGCTTGTTTCAGCGTGTGGCCTGCACCCCGAAGCAACTGTGGCAGGGCTTTGCGTGTACCGCTCTGGTGCGCGATCAGTTGCCCGAGTGGCACGCGGACCGCGGGAGGCAGGCGCAGGGCAAGTCGTCGAAGCGCGGAAGGGGTGAGGCGAGGCACCGCTGTTTCCAGAAGCCCGGAATGGGGTGTCACGTGACTGGCGAGGCGTTCATACAGCGCGGCCACCTCGCTCCATGCGACGGGGTGGAAGCGTCGTCCGTCTGGAGAGTGACGCAGAAAGCCGACCCGACCCTGCATGTCCGGCAGGCAGCGCATGGCGTTCTGGATTTCGAAGGCAACCCGCTGGATGCCGCTTGGGCGCATATTGACGCGGCTGTATTCGAACAGATCCTCGACATCGAACCAGAAATGTCGGGAGGGAAAAGCCTGCATCGCCGGACTGCCTGTGACCATGATCGCAGTCTCTTCATAGTCGAGACCGTCCGGCGATGCCAGAATGGGGGCTACAGACCGGCTGCGATGACGGCCTGCGCTTCGGCTGCGCTCAGCGTGACAGGTGCAGGGGGAGCGGTAACCGCCCCGATGAGGCTTTCCAGAACGGGGAGCAGCGTGGCGATGGCCTGCACGATGGTGTTGACGTTGGAAGGCAGGGCGCTCTGGAAGTCCTGAAGAATGACGAGAGCCGCCTCCGTGGCGCTTTCGGCAGTTGCGACCCAGTTTTCAGCCACTGTAAGCGTGACAGTGGATGCCGCGTCCGCTGCCACTTCGGCCGTAACCTTGCTGATGTTGGTAATCGCAGTTGTGATTTTCGTGGCGTTGCTGGTGCCAATCACGGTCGTGACGGTCGATGAATTCACAAGCTGCGTCAGGCCGGATTCAATGCTGCTGATGATGGAGAGAAGCTTTGTTACATTAATGGAATAGGTCGTGCCGCCGCCTGATGTCGTGGTTGTGCAGGCACTGACCGCTGCGACTGTTCCAAGAGCGGCAAGCGAGGAAACCCCGGACCGCAACAGGGTCCGGCGGGAAAGAGTGTTCATGAAAAGCCTTTGTTTTTAAATGGGATTTTGGGAGAAATCTATTCAGGGTGAAATGCCTTGCAGCGAGAGAAAAATTCTCTTCTCGGAGGAAGAGTCGCTGCACAAACATTCCCGTCCTTAACAGTCTCCACTCTTTTTTGTGGCAAGAAGCGGGCTGTTCGAGCGGTGGGGAACTTTTCTCCCGCCTTTCCTGCCGTTAGAAGGAATCCTGCATCTGATTCCCGTGACCTGCGATGAGGCCCGTTTCGTGAAAACCGCGCTTTCCCTTTTTTGCGTGACGGCTTTCTGCCTCGCTTCTCCGGCCATGGCTCAGGAAGAAAGTCTCTCCTCGGCGGCTGAAAATTCAGTGCCCAACGAGCAGCTTCGCAAGGAACTGGCGGTGTTGCAGAGCAATCCGGATGAAGCGAGTGACTCCTGCGTCAACGCCATGAAGGAGCTTCACGCGACGCAGGCCAAGATCGCCGAAATCGAAGACAAATCGACCTCGCCTGACATGACGGTGGCCAAGGATGTGCTGGAATCGGATTTTGAAAGCGCCATCGAGATGTGTGGACCGGACGCACGCCGCGTATGCAGCAGCGAATCCCATCCGTCCGACAAGCTGGCTAAGGCCTGTGCAGTGCTGAAAGCCGATTCGGACTAAAGGTCAGCGATGCTCATGTCGGCTCGCCGCCACCAGCACTTTTCAGCGGGACGGGGAGCTGGAAGCATGGGCAGCGGATTGCCCGCGAACTCTACGGTGTTGGTCGGTGTCTCCTGAAGCGTGATGGTCGTGCAACGCAGCACACTTCCATCCGCCACCAGAAAAGCATCCAGCTTTGCTTTCATCAGACACGCCATGAGTTCCGTCGTCGGATCGCCTGGTGTGACGACGATACGTTTTGCACGCTGCGGTTCATGCGCGAGGAACCAGCCCAGTAACGGATCATCCTCGGCCAGTTGCAGGGCGTGATCGAGACTTTCATCGACAAACCGATGCCATGTGCTTTTGGCGCGCTGGAACGAGACCGGCATGTTCGCCACGCCGTCGAGTGATGCGATCGACGTGGGTTCCAGTCGGACAGTGACGAATTCGTTATGGCCGTGAGGGAGGGCACAGCTTTCGCTGGCCCCGTGGATCAGTCGATGGCCCATCGAGAACCGGCGGGTGAAGATCAGGTCAGTCATGGGCGACATGCTCTTTACGGGTGGCTTCGTACGCTTCCCAGCCTGTTTTCCGGAGTTCGCAGGCCGGGCAGGTACCGCAGCCATGTCCCCACGGGTGGAGCGTACCACGTGTGCCAAGGTAGCAACTGTGGCTTTCATGATTGATGAGCGTCACCAGCTTCTCGCCACCCAGCGTTTCCGCCAGCGCCCATGTCTGTGCCTTGTCGATCCACATGAGAGGCGTGTGCAGCACGAAACGGGTTTCCATGCCGAGATTGAGGGCCACCTGAAGCGCCTTGATCGTATCATCGCGGCAGTCGGGATAGCCGGAATAATCGGTCTCACAGACACCCGTGATGATGTGGCGCAATCCGCGGCGATAGGCGAGGGCTGCGGCGAAACTGAGGAAAATGAGATTGCGTCCCGGCACGAAAGTGCTGGGTAGACCGCTTTCCGTCATCTGGATTTCCGTCTCGCGCGTCAGCGCCGTATCGGAAACCTTGCCGAGCGCGTCCAGCCCAAGAGTGTGGTCGGGGCCAAGACGATTTTTCCACCCATCTTTCAGCTCTGCCATTCCGGCACGCAGCGTATCGCGGCAGGCGAGTTCCACGGCATGGCGCTGGCCGTAATCGAAACCGAGTGTTTCCACGCGGGCAAAGCGATCGAGCGCCCATGCCAGACAGGTGGCGGAATCCTGACCGCCTGAGAACACCACCAGTGCGCCATCCTGAGAAACAGGGCAGGGAGACTGAAGAGACATGGTCACGGAATCCCGATCAGCTTGTGCGTCTGTAAGGACAGTCGCCATTGAGGATGCTCCAGACAATAACGTACTGCGGCATCCGTGTTGGCGAGACGATCTGGTCCATCCATTGGCTGCAACCAGAACTGCTCGAAATCGAGCGTAAGCATATCCGCCGGATCGAGACCATCCTGCGGATAAACGAGCTTCAGTTCCTGCCCGCGTCGCTGCACCCACTCTGATCCGGCTTTCGGACTGATGCACAGCCAGTCGACTCCGTCCGGCGCTTCCACTGTGCCGTTGCTTTCAACCGCAATGGTAAATCCTTGTGTGTGCATGCTCGCAATCAGCGCGGCATCAAGCTGAAGAAGTGGCTCTCCACCGGTAAAGACGACAAAACGCCGCTCATAACCGGAGGCGGGCCACATGGCGGCGATGGTCGCGGCGAGACTGTCCGCATCCTTGAAGCGACCACCTCCCGGTCCGTCCGTGCCGATAAAATCGGTGTCGCAGAAACGGCAGATTGCCTTGTCCCTGTCCGCTTCGCGTCCGGTCCACAGATTGCAGCCTGCAAAGCGGCAGAAAACCGCCGCCCGTCCGCTCTGGCCGCCCTCGCCCTGAAGCGTGAGGAAAATTTCCTTAACGGTATACGTCATGGCCGCTCATGTCGGGCATGACGCGGCGGAAGGCAAGGGCAAATCAGCCTTTGTGAGGTGCGAACAGGATGACAGCCGTGCCCGCCAGACTGAGTGCTACGCCAAGAAGGTCGGCGCGATCGGGACGGATACCGTCAGCGCACCACATCCAGAAAACGGCGACCGTTATGTAGATACCGCCATAAGCGGCATAGGCCCTGCCCGCTGCGCTGGCGTCGATCAGGGTCAGGAGCCACGCGAAAAGCGCAAGCGACAGGCAGCCGGGGAACAGCCAGAGGGCCGAGCGGCCTTCCTTGAGCCATGCCCAGAAGGAAAAACATCCTGCGATCTCTGCAAAAGCTGCCAGCGTGTAAATGAGAAAGGCCATGAATATCCTTAATGGTAGGTTAATAGTTGCCGATTTCGTGGATGATTTAAACGTTTTCTTAATGATTGTATCGAAAATCCCGGACGGTAACGTTTTTATGGCGTTCGCTTGATGAACTAATAACTCTGGGAGGAGGTGATTAACGTCCTATTACCTATGTGATGAACGCATGGTCTGATAAAAATCATTTCACAGAGCGGTTGCAAAAAAACTAGAAAATAAAAGGGTAAAACAGATGTCTTCCATGCGTGAACTCTCCGTTGCCGAACTCGACACCGTTTCTGGCGGTTGCTGCCATCAGCCTACCCATTCTTGTGGCGGTGGCGGCTTCCCGCAGTCTTCTGTTTCCCTTTCCGGCATGATCGGCGCTTACGCCGGATATCTGGCCGGCATGTATAACGTCGGGGCTGATTACTTTAACCACGCAAGCTGCTCCACCATTGCCAGCGCCTGGCAGAATGTCGGTGCGGATATGAAGCTGGGTTATTCCATGGGGCAGAGCATGTCGGTGAGTGGGGCGATGCAGCTGTTGCAAACCACCATTTCTTCAATCAGTAGCGCTGTCACGGTTTCTGGTTGTGGCCACATCACCTCGGAAAACCTGATTACGTTCCCCAGCAGCAGCTCCAATCCGTTTGGTTGATCTGAAAGGCGAGAGAGTTTTTCGGTTGGTCTGAAGAATCTTTCGTCCAGTTCCTCATAATTGCTGTTTTATCCGGAATATGCCCGCTTCATCATGGAGGCGGGCATATTTTTTGGGATCGAAAATCTCTACTGAACAACATGCAATTTTTGTGCAGCAGAACAATCATACACGCTGCATTGTCCACACCACCCGTCCAATGATCGTCAGGGCATGTCCTTCAGGTTTGCTGAAACTGACCTGATCGGCGGGAAATGTTTCCGAACGATAGGCCTGATTGTCTGACTGCACGAGAAAGTCGCCGTTAGCCGTGCGGGAGACCCGTTTCACAAACAGGGCGCCGTGCATGACCACGGCATAAACCCCCTCGATGCGCGACGATGGGCGTGTGTCGATCAGCAGCCTGTCGCCACTATGAATGGTTGGCAGCATGGAATCGCCATCCGCCGTGATGATGATCAGCCCGGTCGGCTGCAACCCGAGTTCATCGGTCAGGAAAAAGCGGGGAAACTGTACAGGCTGGGCACTAGTTTCCTCGCAGGTCCGTCCGAAACCGGCCGAAGCTCTGGCGTCGTAATAGGTGACGGCCACCGACGAGGACAGTTTGGTGTCTCCCGTCCACAGCCAATCAGCGGAAACGCCCAGTTCATGAGCCATTTCCTCAATTTTTGAAGGTTTCCAGTCGGAGCCGGGACGCTGATATTTGCCGATCATGGATTCGGAAATGCCCGTGGCCAGATGAAGCTGACGCGCCGAGCCATACTGTCTAATGGCCTGTGCCAGCCGTCCTTCGCGTGTGGAAAGGTCTGTTCCGTGGCGGGGGGCTGGTCCCCGGCGACGTGTGGGCTTTTCCGTTGTCATGACTGGAGATTATACGAAATGATATTGTGTCCACTTAATAATACGATGGAAAGCGGTATTTCTTTCTTGTTTATATGATCTAAATGACTCATATTAAGCTCCGTTGCTTCGGGAAACGATCGGAAATCCCCAAGACATCATCGCCATAAGCGTCAAAAAGCTTACAGGGTGAATGGAATATGACACATATGAATTATAAAGAGCAAGCAGGGTCACGTGCGTATGACGGACCAAACCCCATCCGCATGACGGAAAGAGAGTGGACGACCATGACGTGCGCACTTGCGGGAGCGCACATTCAGGAACTCAACGCATTGCGGGAACAGGCGCGTTATGCGGCCCGCATGGCCCTTATGGCGCCACCTGTCGCGCTGCCGGTCGCTCAGGAAGAAGCGGAGAAGGCTATGAGCGGTCTGTTGGAGCGGCTCACTGAACTCGATGTCCGGTTTTCTGTCCCGAAGCAGGTTTCTGTCAGGGAGGTGGTCTGATGGTGAAGAAATTCGAACCAGCGCGCGCCCAGACGGTGGAGAAGCAGGCGGTCGATCTTTATGCGCAGGGGAAAAGTATCCGTGCGATCTCCGACCAGATCGGCGCTTCCCGCTCCTATGTTCATCGTCTGCTGATGCGACGGCGATCGGAAGCACTGAAATCCATTGTCAGCAGTGTGCGGGTCAGGGAAGGGGATGAGCCGTTGCCTTCAGGAAATGCCATCAGCATGGGCGCGATCATGTTTCACAACCGTCGTTACGCCCATTGAAAACAGCTTTTTTATCAAATGGATTTTAAAAAACGGATTACCTGCAATGGCGAGGAGTCAGGCTCCTCGCGGCAGAAACGATAAATGATGAAAGTCTTTACCTGCTTTTTGACGCGGCATCGAACGCATCCATAATGCGTGTCGAATAAACCAGAGCGGCGCCTGCATTCAGGGCGATGGCGACACTCAGCGCCTCGCCGATTTCCTCCCGTGTGGCGCCTGCTTTCACCGCTTCTTCCGCATGAATGGTGATGCAGCCGTCACAGCGTGTGGTGGCGGCGACGGCAAGGGCGATCAGTTCACGGGTTTTGGCATCGAGATGGTTGGTTTTCGCGCTCGCGCCGTTCAGGGCAAGAATGCTCGACACGGTGTCAGGTGACACGGAGGCATAGGCGCCAATGGCCTTGCCCAGATGTTCGCGCCGCTCGTTCCAGTCTGACCAGTCACTCATGATCCATTCTTCCGTTTAGTAAGGAGAGTGGTTACGGTAGACGGGTTCCGCGGCTGTCAGTCTTCACCACTCCGTGAAGGAGATGTCACGACCCGGTGTAGGCTGTCGCGCGACTCTTGCTGGCGGCGGCGTGTCTCGCTATCGGCAGATTCATGAACGTCATGAACGCAACCCCCTCATCTGCTCAGCAGTCCGGACCTTTCGCGCTTTATGAGGAGCGTGTGGCGGACGGAAAGCTCCGGCGCGATCCGGATCAGGAACGCGTGGCCAGACGGCTGGACCGTCTCTGGCAGGAACTGAAAAACTATCATCCTGCGCCACCCAGACCGGCGGAAGAAAAGAAAGGCTTTCTAGCGAAAGTCGCACGGAAGCTGCCGCACAGGGTGTCTGAACTGCTGGGGCAGGGTGATGAGAACGCGGACATTGATGTGCCGCGCGGGGTTTATATTGTCGGTCGTGTCGGGCGCGGCAAGACCATGCTCATGGACCTGTTTTTCTCCTGTGTGTCGATGCAGAAGAAACAGCGCATCCATTTTCTGACGTTCATGCAGGAAGTCCATCAGCGGATTCGCGCGCTAAAGGACGCCAATCCCGGCATGTCAGACCCGATTCCGCCGCTGGCGCAGACCATTGCCCGCGATGCGACGCTGCTCTGCTTCGACGAGTTCCAGATCAACGACATCGCGGATGCCATGATTCTCGGGCGTCTGTTCGAGGCGCTCTTTGCCGAGAAGGTCGTCATCGTCGCGACGTCGAATACGGTTCCGGGTGATCTGTTTCAGAATCGCCCGGGAGCGGACGCTTTCAAGCCGTTCATCGCCATCATCAAGCGGCATCTCGATACCGAGGAACTGGATTCGGAGACGGATTATCGCCGTGGACGTGAGCAGGACGACACGACATGGACCGTTCCGGCCGATCAGACGGCCAAAACCCGGCTCGACAAGATCGTTGCCCGCTATGGTGAAGGGCACCCGGGTGGGAAAGTGACGCTGGAGTTCAGCGGGCGGACTCTGCCGGTGGATCATGCGCAGGGACCGGTTGCACGTTTCGATTTCACTTCTCTGTGTGGACGGCCACTGGGTCCGAACGATTTTCTGGCCATTGCGCACAAGTTTCCCGTCGTTGTGATCGATGACATTCCGGCTCTCGGGCCGGATGACGCCAATGTTGCGCGACGTTTCATCACTTTGGTCGATGCGTTGTACGACAACGGAAATCTGCTGTTCGTCTCCGCCGACGCCACGCCGGATCACCTCTTTCCGGCAGGAGAAGGATCGGACGCGTTCGCCCGTACGGCCTCCCGTCTCATGGAAATGAGCAGTGAAAGCTGGCTCGCACGCGCCCATGCTCCCGGAGGCGTCCTCTCCAGACCGTGACAGCCAGGTCTCTTGTCGTGCCTTTTTGCCCGGTCTAGCAAATTTCACAGGGACCCGGCCACGACCGGGTCAGGCTGGTTCATCGGACCATCCGGCAGAGACGACGGAGATCAAGAGGGTGCATTCAGGCACGCAATCCTGTCCGGCGTTTTCAGCACGTATTCCGGTGACCGGTTCTTTAGCTTGGTGGGTAACAGTCGGGCGGAACCGAAAGCCGACGAAGAAAGACACAGGAGTGTTCTGACATGGCGGGCAGCGATCTTCTTACGGCGGCGTTGAGCGGTAGCAATATCGCCTATGTGGCCGACCTGTATGCACGGTGGGCCGAGGACCCGAAGAGTGTCGATCCGTCCTTTGCCGAACTGTTCGGCTCTCTGGACGATGAGGCCGCTTCCATCCTTCAGGACGCCTCTGGCGCATCTTGGGCGCCGCGCAAGTCCATCATCACGGGTGATGAGCCGGCGCCCGTTCCGGCTGGCAAGGGTGCAGGCAAAGGCGCCGGTCTGGCTGCGACAGACAGCCTCGCCATTGCACAGCTGATCCGGGCGTTCCGGGAGTTCGGTCATCTGGAAGCGCAGACCGATCCGCTGGGTCTGAAAGTTCCGGCTCCTGCCGTCGAGCTTGACCCTGCGACCTATGGCTTCGGCGCGAAGGATCTCGATCGTCCGGTCTATATCGGCACGCTGCTTTCTCCGATCCTGCCGGGGCGTGACACGGCAACCGTCAAGGAAGTCGTGGCGGCGCTGCGTCAGGTCTATTGCGGCGCGATTGGCGCGGAATACATGTATGCGCGCTCCGAAGAACAGCGCGAGTGGTTCCGCTCCCGTCTGGAAGGCGACAACTGGCCCAGCAGTGTCACGGTCGAGGAACAGAAGTCGATCCTCAAGAATCTGACGGAAGCTGAGGGCTTTGAGTCCTTCTGCCAGAAGCGTTATGTCGGCGCGAAGCGCTTTGGTCTTGAGGGTGGTGAAGTCTCCATCCCGGCATTGCATGCCGTGATTGATCAGGTCGCGCAGCAGGGCGTGAAGTCGGTCGCCATCGGCATGGCGCATCGCGGCCGTCTGAACACGCTGGTGAACGTGGTCCGCAAGCCTTACGTCGCCATTTTCAACGAATTCGGCGGCGGCTCCTTCAAGCCCGATAACGTGGCCGGTTCCGGTGACGTGAAATACCACCTCGGTTCCTCCACGGACGTCGAGATCGGTGGTCACTCCGTTCACATCTCGCTCCAGCCGAACCCGTCGCATCTTGAGGCGGTCGATCCCGTGGTCTGCGGCAAGGTCCGCGCCGCGCAGGATGATGATGGCGACATTGAGAAGCGTCTGTCGCACATGGCGATCCAGATCCACGGTGACGCGGCCTTCGCCGGTCAGGGCGTGGTCTATGAGACGCTGTCCATGTCGCAGCTCGCCGGTTACCGCACGGGTGGTTCAATCCATATCATCGTCAACAACCAGATCGGCTTCACGACCAATCCGGTGAACGGTCATTCCGGTATCTATGGTTCCGACATGGCCAAGGCCATCGAGGCACCCGTGCTGCACATCAATGGCGACAATGCCGAGGCCGTGGTCTATGCCTCGCGTCTGGCGGCTGATTACCGCCAGAAATTCGCCAGCGACATCATTCTCGACATCGTCTGCTATCGCCGTAACGGTCATAACGAGACGGACGAACCCGCCTTCACGCAGCCCGTGATGTATAAGGCCATCGCCGGTCACGAGACGCCTCACACCGTCTACGCTAACCATCTGGTGAAAGCCGGTGTGCTGACGGAAGACGAGGTGAAGGCGCAGTGGGATGCGTTCCACGCCAAGCTGGACGAGGACTTCAAAGCGGCGCAGTCCTATAAGGTGAACAAGGCGGACTGGCTGGAAAGCAACTGGGCCGGTCTGCAAGCTCCCCCGAAGGCGGGCGAAGTCACGAAGGTCGAGACCGGTGTGTCGAAAGACGTGCTGACGGAAATCGGCGCAGCCATTACGAAAGTGCCGGAAGGGTTCGATCTCAACAGCAAGATCGCCCGCCAGATGAAGGCCAAGGCGAAAGCCATCGAGACCGGTGAAGGCATCGACTGGGCGACCGGCGAGGCTCTCGGCTTCGGCTCCCTGCTGCTGGAAAAGCATCGCATCCGTCTGTCAGGTGAAGATGTGCAGCGCGGCACGTTCAGCCAGCGTCATGCCGTGGTCATCGACCAGACCAATCAGCAGCCCTACACGATGCTGAATCACATCAAGGAAGGGCAGTCCCAGATCAATATCTGGAACTCGCATCTCTCCGAGTTCGCGGTGCTGGGCTTCGAGTATGGCTACACCATGCACAATCCGAACAACCTCGTGTTGTGGGAAGCGCAGTTTGGTGACTTCGCCAACGGTGCACAGGTCATCATCGACCAGTTCATCGCTTCGGGCGAGACGAAGTGGCTGCGCATGTCCGGCCTCGTGCTGCTGCTGCCGCATGGGTATGAAGGGCAGGGACCGGAGCACTCCTCCGCCCGTCTGGAGCGCTATCTCCAGCTCTGCGCCGAAGACAACATGTTCGTCTGCAACATCACGTCGCCGGCCAACTACTTCCATGCGCTGCGTCGTCAGCTGAAGCTGCCTTACCGCAAGCCGCTGGTGCTGATGGAGCCGAAGTCGCTGCTGCGTCACAAGCTTGCCGTTTCCGCTCTCACCGAGTTCGAGACAGGCACGAGCTTCCGTCCGGTGATCGGCGAGATCGATCCGCTGGCTGACAACGCCGTCGAACGCGTCATCCTCTGCTCGGGCAAGGTCTACTACGATCTGCTGGAAGCACGCCGTGAGCAGAAGCTGGAGAAGGTGGCGATCATCCGTCTTGAGCAGCTCTATCCGTTCCCGGAAGCAGAGCTGGCCGCCGAGCTGAAGCGCTACCCGAACGCCAAGGAAATTGTCTGGTGTCAGGAAGAAACCCGTAATGGCGGCGGCTGGCACTTTGTCGATCGTCTGATCGAGGGTGCGCTGGATGTGGCCGGTCATAAGGTCGGACGTCCGGCTTATGTCGGTCGTGCGGCAGCCGCAAGCCCGGCAACGGGTCTGGCGAAGACGCATGCCGCCGAGCAGGCCGCGCTGGTCAAGAACGCACTGGGACTGAGCTGAAGAAGAAGGCGCGAGCCGTCGGGAAGGGGGCTCGCGTGTTTTGCATGGCTGATTTCGTGTCTGTCTCGCAGACGTGATGGCCATCAACACGGTGCATGAATATCGAAGACCCCATGTTGGGGGCATAACAGGAGAGTCCATGCTGTCGGTCAGTGACCACAACATGCCGATTCGAAAAGGGAAAGTGGGAAGCGAGATGTCAGTCGAGATCAAGGTGCCGACGCTGGGCGAGAGTGTCACGACGGCGACTGTTGCGAAATGGCTGAAGAAGGCCGGAGAGCAGGTGGCGGCTGATGAACCCGTCGCCGAGCTGGAGACTGACAAGGTAACGGTGGAGGTTCCGGCGCCGGAGGCTGGCGTTCTGGGTCAGCCGGCCGTCAAGGAAGGCGATGAAGTCGAGGTCGGTGCGCTTCTGACAACACTGGACCCTGGTGCGACAGCAAAAGCCGCCCCCAAGGCTGCTGCTCCTGCACCGAAGGCGGAAGCGCCGAAAGCTGCTGCGGCCGCTCCTAAGGCGGCTCCGGCACCCGCCGCGAAGTCCTCCGCGCCGGTTGATGCGGCTGCGGCCCTGCCGGCGGCCCGCAAGATGATGACGGAAAGCGGTGTCTCCGCGCAGCAGATCGGGTCGGGCACAGGTAAAGACGGACGTATCACCAAGGGTGACGTGTTGGCGTTCCTGTCGCAGCCTCCGGTGACGGCGCAGGCTCCGGCCAAGCCGCCACGCAAGGACGATCCGCGCGAAGAGCGTGTGAAGATGACGCGCCTGCGTCGCACGATCGCGCGTCGTCTGAAGGATGCGCAGAACACGGCGGCGATGCTGACGACATTCAACGAAATCGACATGACGGCTGCCAAGCAGATGCGCGTCGAGTTTCAGGATATGTTCGTGAAGAAATACGGTGTGAAGCTTGGCTTCATGTCGATCTTCTCGAAGGCGGTTATCGCGGCGCTCAATGAGTTCCCGGCCATCAATGCTGAAATCGATGGGGATGACGTGATCTATCGTCACTTCGTCAATCTCGGCATCGCGGTCGGTGGCCCGAACGGGCTGGTCGTGCCGGTGATCAAGGATGCGGAAACCATGTCGCATGCCGAGATCGAAAAGAAGATCGCAGGCTTCGGCAAGGCGGCTCGTGAAGGCACGCTGAAGATCGACGATCTGGCGGGCGGCACGTTCTCCATCACCAATGGCGGCATCTATGGTTCGATGCTGTCCACGCCGATCCTGAATGCGCCGCAGTCCGGTATTCTCGGCATGCACAACATTGTCGATCGTCCGGTGGCCGTGAATGGCAAGGTCGAGATTCGCCCGATCATGTATGTGGCGCTGTCCTATGATCACCGGATCGTTGACGGCAAGGAAGCCGTGAGCTTCCTTGTATCGGTCAAGAAATATGTAGAGGATCCGCGCAGTCTTCTGCTCGGACTCTGAAACGTCGAAAGGCCCTTCTGTCGCAGGACCGGAGGGCCTTCTGGTTTTTGGGGGCGGTCGTCTGACGGGGCTCCCGCGCCTCCCGGCTAGGGGAGGCGGATACACAGCGATGGGCGTGCGGATGTGGGGGACACCCACGGGCGTCGATCGGCTTTCAATCGGGACGGGAAATTATGGCTATCGAAATCAAGGTTCCGGCGCTGGGCGAGAGTGTGACGTCCGCCACGGTGGGCAAATGGCTCAAGCAGCCGGGTGATGCGGTCGCTGTCGATGAGCCGGTTGTCGAGCTTGAGACGGACAAGGTGAGTGTCGAGGTTCCGGCCCCGGCGGCGGGTGTGCTGGAAAGCCATGCCGCGAAGGAAGGGGACGAGGTCGAGGTCGGTGCGGTTCTGGCCATTCTGGCCGAAGGGGCTAAGGCCGCTGCGAAACCTGCATCCGCGCCTAAACCCGCCACTGAGTCGAAAGCCGCGCCTGCTGCCGAGAAGAAGTCTGCTCCGGCTGCGGCGTCCGAAGCGCCTTCCGAGACGGATTATGACGTGGTGGTCATCGGTGCCGGACCGGGTGGTTATGTCTGTGCCATTCGCGCGGCTCAGCTGGGTTTCAAGGTTGCCTGCGTCGAGAAACGTGCAACGCTTGGTGGCACCTGTCTGAATGTGGGCTGCATCCCATCCAAGGCCCTTCTCCAGTCGTCCGAAAATTACCATGCTGCGAAAGAAGATTTCGCAGTGCATGGTATCGATATCGCCAGTGTGAAGCTCAATCTTGCGCAGATGCAGAAGCGTAAGGCTGGCATTGTCGAGGCGAACGTCAAGGGCGTGGAGTATCTCTTCAAGAAGAATGGTATCACCTGGCTCAAAGGCGTGGGCAAGGTCGAAGGCACTGGCCGTCTGACCGTGGATGGCAAGCCCGTCACCGCGAAGCACATCGTCATTGCCGCTGGGAGCGACAGTGCTGGCCTGAAGGGCGTCGAAGTGGATGAGAAGGTGATTGTCACCTCCACAGGCGCTCTGGAACTCTCTGCTGTGCCACAGAAGATGGTGGTCATCGGTGGTGGTGTGATCGGTCTGGAACTGGGAAGCGTCTGGCACCGCCTTGGCGCGGATGTGACGGTTGTTGAATTCCTCGATCGTCTTGTGCCCGGAACCGACAACGAGGTCGAAGCGGCTTTCCGCAAGATTCTTGCGAAGCAGGGTCTGAAGTTCAAGTTGGGCCACAAAGTCACCAAGGCCGAGAAGACGGGCAAGGGCGTGACGCTGACGGTCGAGCCCTCTCAGGGAGGTGCAGCCGAAACGCTGGATGCCGATGTCGTCCTGCTCGCAATCGGTCGCACGGCGGCGAGCAAGAATATGGGTCTCGAAGAGGCCGGGATCGCCCTGGACAACCGCGGGCGGATCGAAGTGGATGACCACTTCGCCACCAATGTTCCCGGTATTTACGCCATTGGCGACGTGATCCGTGGCCCGATGCTGGCACACAAGGCGGAAGAAGAAGGTGTTGCTGTCGCCGAAATTCTGGCCGGTCAGGCTGGGCACGTGAATTACGATGCCATTCCGGGTGTGGTCTACACGTGGCCGGAAGTCGCGACTGTTGGGTTCACCGAGGAACAGCTCAAGGAAAAGGGCGTTTCCTACAAGGTCGGCAAATTCCCCTTCACTGCGAACGGCCGCGCCCGCGCGATCGGCATGACGGACGGGTTTGTCAAAGTGATTGCCGATGAGGCCACTGACCGCGTTCTCGGCGTTCACATCATCGGGCCGGTTGCGGGTGAATTGATTGCCGAGTGCACCATGGCCATCGAGTTCGGTGCCTCTTCCGAGGATATCGGCCGTGTGTGCCACGCTCATCCGACACTCAGCGAAGCGGTGAAGGAAGCGGCCCTCGGTGTAAACAAGATGGCGCTTAATCTCTGAAGTCATGCAGAAAGGGGTGTCACGACTGTCGTGACACCCCTCCTTTAACTATTTTCCGTGCAGGCTGTTCTGCTGTCTCGCGCCGACCGAATGGCGACGATTGCCCAGAGACCCAAAAACACCAGCGCGATCATCATTCCCAGTATTTCGAAATGATCCATTACGACTGAGAGCAGCGTCTGCAAGGGGTGGGGCATCGCGGCGGCATCGGCCGCAAATTGTCCGGCTTCGATCAACGCCACCAGTCCGGACGCCAGCGCGGACACAGTCGTGATCGCCAGCCCGTAATGTGCGCGTCGTAAGGTTGATCCTCCGCTCCATGTCCATGCCCGCACCATCAGAACGGTGTCGAGACTGTCCATGAAAGCCATGCCCGCCGTAAACAGGGCTGGCAGCAGCATGATGGAAAGCATACTCAGGCCTTGAGAGGCCTGCGCTGTGGTGAGACCCAGCAGGCCGATTTCGGTGGCCGTGTCGAAGCCAAGCCCGAACAGAAAACCGAGTGGGAACATCTGCCAGTCGTGCTGAATTCTTTTTGTGACCGGCGCGACCATACGGGTGAGGAGGCCGGACGGTCCCTGTGCAACCTGCTTTTCACTGAGCGTGCCAGATAGTTGTGCACGCCACTGTCGGTAGGCTGCGGCCCCGTTGCTCACCGTCATGATGACAAGAAACAGGATTGAGACCACGCTGCCGATGAGGCCGCCCATTTCATGCCAGCTTTCCATCCAGTTGTGGGAAGGCAACAGAAGCAGCGCCAGTGTGGCGAAGCAGACGACGGAAGAGTGACCGAGAGAGAAAAAGAGGCCTACGCCAAGGAGCTTCTTTTCCTGCGCCATCAGTTTACGGGTAACGCTGTCGATGGCGGCAATATGATCGGCATCCAGTGCATGACGCAGACCGAAGGTCCAGGCCAGAAATGCGGCGGTCAGGAGACGGGGCGTGGCGAGGGTGGCGATCCACACCAGCAGGTTGAGGCCGAGCAGGCTAGCCAGCAGTGTAATGGAAGAACGGTTCTGGTGGCTGTCCGTCATACTGTAGTTCTGACCGTGAGATTCCGTGACACATAAGGGCGACACTGCCCAATCAACTGTTCGGATACCGGCGACGGATTGGCAAGCCTTTGATTTTTCTGTCTCCCACCCGCAAGTCCGATGGGAGACAGAAAAGGTTCTTACGCTTTGACGCGTTTGAAGTGACCGAAAGTCGCTGTGTCGCGCGTGCCTTCAGGCCGCTTCAGTTCACCACGTTCCACTTTTTCGACGAGATAACGATAGGTCTGAAGCGCCTGCGCCCACATGTGATCGCCGATCATCATCGCCTCGTAGGATGCGCCTTCCTTGTCGAACGCTGCGAGCGGCTTGATTTCGGTGTGATAGTCGCATGCATAGAAAAGCGGAAAGGAGTAGCGCTCCTCGTTGACTTTGCGAACACGATGCGCCGTGGCGACAAATTCACCAGCGGTCATGACTTCCAGCATGTCACCGATGTTGACGACGAAAGCGCCCGGAATGGGAGGTGCGTCGATCCAGTCGCCATTGCCGTTCATGACCTCAAGACCCGGCGCGTCTGCCAGAAGAATAGTGAAGCACTCATAATCCGTGTGTGCGCCGATGCCCGGAGCATCCTGAGCGTCGCCATCATAGGGATAGTGAATCATGCGCAGTTTGGACGGCGGGAAATTGGCCTTGTCGTCGAACGCATCTTCCGGCAGCCCGAGAGCTAATGCGAAGCCCCGAAAGAGGGTCCGGCCAAGGTTGAACACCGCACGGTAGTAGGCTTCCGCCCGTTCACGGAAATGCGGGATCGTCGGCCAGTTGTTCGGACCAAGCAATGGCGTCCCGGCTTTGACGAGAGGGTTGTCCGCCGGCACCTCGTAGCCAATGTCGAAGGCTTCCTTGTGATCGGGCCGATCGCCGCCATACATCTCCTCGCCTTCCGGGACGAAGCCCTTATGCGTGGCAGAAGTGCCGATATAGTATTTCATCTTCTCGTCGAAGGGCTCGGAGAAGAAATCCTTTGCCGCCGCCCGGACACCGGCAATCAGTTCGTCGCTGACCTTGTGGCCTTCGATATAGAGAAATCCGACCTTGCGGGCGGCGTCGCCAAGCTCGCGAGCGACGGCTTCACGATCCGCCAGATTGTCGGAATACAGTCCGGCGATGTTGACGCACGGAATGGATGTGAATGTTTCGGTAGCCGTCATGATTGTCAGTCTCAGCTTGTCCAGAGGGAGAACCGACGCTGTTGTTCAGCGGCGATCCAGCGATTGAGATCCCAGAGATCCGCCACGGGAGCGTTGGTAAACGGTAACGTATGGAGATAACCATCCGGCCCGAATTCGGGCGTCATGGTGGTAACGGTGTAGCCGCGTCTCTTTTGTGATTCCCAGACAGACTGCCAGAATTTCTGATGGAACGAGAGCGCAGCGGCATATTCAGGGGCACCGGGATGCGTGACCTGCGGTCCCTGATCGTAGCCGACACGGGCCTGAAGATGATGAACCCGTTCGATAAAAGGTGTGAAGTCATCGCATGGATCGTCAAGCAGCCGCTCACACACGACAACCCAGTGACTGATGTCGGCAGTGAATACCGCATCAGGACACTGACGCAGCACCTCAAGCGTCATCCATGGCGATGATAGAATACGCGCACGATGCGTTTCAAAAGAGCAGGTAAATCCAGCTTCTTTTCCCAGTTCATGAGCCTTGTTGATAAACTCGGCCTGCTGGCTGGCGCACCAGCGATCATTGCCGCCCAGCACATTAATAAAGCGCGGAGCCATGATGGCCGCTCTGTCGATGCACCCTCGAAAATCATCGAGATGATCGGAAACTGTTGCAGACTGTCGTGGGATAACACCGCCACCGGTCAGAGCGATGGCGATGTAAGGGACGCCTTCGCTCTGGAGCACAGCAGCTTTTTCAGCTGCTTCAGCTGCGGTCTGGGGGATGCGCGCTTCTAGACCGGTGAAACCGGCCTTATGCGTTTCCGGAATGATATCTTTCCAGTCCCGCGTGTCGCCCCAGAGTGTTCTGAACAGTTCCAGTTTCATGAAGCGATCTTCAGAAATTGTAGCGCAGGTCGCAGCCCACCCAGCGGGGTGTCTGGAGATACTGCACGCGGCTGTTGTCGCTTCCCGTGTAGGAGTAGGTGTTGCCGTGCTTGTTCAGCATGTTGTCGACATAGACAGCCGCCGTCCATTTTCCGGTCTTCGGGCCGACCTCAAGCCGCATGCCCATTGAGCTGATCTTGCTGGTCTGGCCATTCGGATCACCGAGGGCGACAAGCATGTTGTCCTTCCACGTATAGTTGACCTGCACAGTCGCACGATAGTTGCGTGTCACATCAATGCCGTAGCGGGCATAGGCGCTCCATGAGAAGCGTGGCGCAAACGGCAGGGCTGAATGGGCGCTTACATTGGAGAGAAGCGGTAGGCCGGCGATGTTGGTGACCGAAGAAATGGAGCGGCCATCCAGATAAGCGAAGGAACCGTTCAGATCGAGGTTGGGGATCACGTTGTGGAAGGTTGCGCTCAGTTCGCCACCGCGTGTTCTTGCGCGCGGGATCGGGCCAAGACTGAGGGACGTGATGTTGCCCGGCATTTCAGCCACGAACAGCGTCTGACGATTGTGATATTCGTAGTCGAACAGGGCACCTTCGAGAATGATCTTGTTGCGCAGCAGGCTTGTCTTTGCGCCGACCTCATAGGAGATCACGTTCTCGGGGCGAACATAGTCGAGTGCGCTCGGAGAACTGACCGGTCCCGCGAAGTAGGAACCTGCCTTGTAGCCGTTGGAAATCGTGCCGTAGACGAGTGTGCCGGGCATGATCGTGTAACGAAGACCCACTTTGCCGGTCCAGCGTTCGTAGCTGTGATTGGCGTTCATGTAGCTCAGCGAGGAGCCGGGAACGCCTGTCAGAGCACCGCCATCATCACGGGTTCCGCCGTTGAATCCGCGCTCGTCATAAGACAGGCGGCCCCCAGCGATGAAGTCCAGACCTTTGACGATATTGGTGACCGTATTGACGTACAGACCTGTCGATAGGTTCTGCTGCACGAAATGATCCGTCAGCGTGCCGTTCGGGTTGTCCAGCAGGAAGGAACGATAGCTGGTGTAGGCACCGTTGATCTTGTCGTAGGATTCATACACGCCAACTGTCAGATGAAGCCGATCAGCGATCGTTGTCCGCAGGTGCATGTCGTGTGACTGGACGATATAGGTATCGTTCCAGTGATAGTCACCGATATTCACCGACTGACCATCATAGTTGTCATAGTTGCTGCGGCGGTAGAAATCGATGCCTGTGGCCGAGGTGAATGTGCCCCAGTCAAACCGATGCGTGTAGTTGAGTCCGACACCGCCGCCATTCTCGTCGCGGGTAGCGCGATTGGAACCGACATTCACTGCATTGTTGCGTGCGTGCGTGCCCACACCATAGGTCCCGACAGGCACGTTATTCATCTGGTCCGCATCCACATCCTGCGGCGACACAGGTGTTCCCTTGTCGCGGGTATAATGAATGTTCAGCAGAAGGGATGAGCGGTCATCAATATCGAAACGGGTCTGGTTGCGCAGGCCCAGAATATCCTGCGCGCCATACCGTCTGTGTGTGTTGATGTCGTGCTGCCAGCCATCGCCTTTGATATAACTGAAGGCAAAGCGGTTGAAGATACGATCCGTGATGGGGACGTTGACGGCGCCCTTGGCCGTGTTGGTGTTATAGCTGCTGTAGCCCCAGTTGAGATATCCGCCGAATTTCGTTGAGGGTTTTACGGATTCGACGTTGATGGAGCCGCCCGTCGTGCTGCGACCATATTCAAAGCCCTGCGGCCCCTTTTCGACGCTGACCGTCTGCACGTCGTACATCTGTCCGTTGTAAAGGACGGAGTAAGGGGCAAAGACACCATCCTGATAGATGCCGATACCGCCCATGTTGTTGCCGATATAGTCATCAAGACCGATGCCACGGATCGAGAAGATCGGCGTGCTGCCGGAAACGGCGTTGACGGCGGTCACGCCGGGAACGAACGCGGCGATTTCCTTGGGGCTGACAATATGGAACTGCTCGAGCTGACGACCGCTCAGCGTGTTCACCGTATTGGCCATCTGGTGAAAACGGCGCGTCCGGGCGCTGGTCACGGTGATGGCTTCCGGATCGGCGTTCGCCGCGTTACGGACTTTCGGCGCTTTTTTGGTCGGTTGCTGGGAATGATGTGCGGCTGCCGCAGCATGCGCGGTGCCTGAGTTGGGGCTGGTGGCCGCCATGGCCGTGGCAATCGGGCTGGTTGCGCACAGCAGGCTGGCGGTGAAGAGGGCGTGGCGAGGGGGGCTGGAACGGAACACAACTCTCATCGGATGCCCTATGGCTGGTGGCTTCATTGTTTCGATTAAACAATGATAATCGATATGGTTTCGTTATGAAGCTCCAAAAGCTTACTTTAAGGTCACAAATTCTTTCTAAAAAACGACATGTCTCTGGCCGCAGGCAGCAGGAGAAGCCTGTTTCTGCATCGGAGACGGCGGATTTTCGAGGGGGCGTTGCCCGGACAATGACCTGCCCGGGCAGAAGGAATCAGTTCCGGTAGTCAGGCTGCTCGCGGTCCAGCTTGCGTTTGAGGGCGGCCCAGGGAAGTTCGCCCTGATCTTCATCCTGCTCGAACTGCTGGCGCGCCCGCAGAATGTAGCTTTCCGGAGGAAGAGCAGGCGGCACGCCGGTGGATTGCACGGCGACCTGAATGCGGCAGGCCTGTTCGAGATACCACGTCCGATAGAATGTCTGAGCTACTGTGGAGCCAACGGTCAGGAGGCCGTGGTTCTGCAGGATAAGGCCGATATTGTCGCCAAGGTCGCGGACAAGCCGTTCGCGTTCGCTGAGATTATCGTCGGCAGCGATGCCTTCGTAGCCATGAAAACCGACACGGCCGTAGAATTCCATACTCATCTGATTGACCGGCAGAATGCCTGTGGTCTGGGCGGCCACCGTCATGCCTGCGAGTGTGTGCGTGTGCATCACACAGGCTGCATCCGGACGGGCGCGATGCACGGCGGAATGAATCACGAAACCGGCAGGATTCACCGGCCAGCTTGTCTCCTGCTTCGGGTGCCCTTCCGCATCCACGACCACAAGCGAACTGGCTGTGATTTCCTCGAACAGAAGCCCGTAAGGATTGACCAGAAAGCGATGATCCTCGCCCGGCAACCGCACCGACAGATGCGTGTAAACAAGGTCCGTCATGTCGAACATCGCCAGCAGGCGGTAGGCGGCTGCCAGATCTTCGCGAAGGGTCTGTTCGTCCTGTGCGGGCGACACGGCGGGGGATGTCAGCATTTCATTTGTCCTTCTCACGCAGTCATGTGTGCATGCTGCAATGGATGTCTGTAATCGCTCAGTAACCACGCTCCGGGCGATAAAGGAGGGGCGGTGTACGGCCGTTTTCCAGCTCATTGATGGCCTGCGCGACGTAGGCGGCCTGCGCATCGCGGGAGGCTTCCGACGCCATATGGGGTGTCAGAGTGATACGCGGCTGGTCCCATAGGGGAGACGTGGCAGGGAGAGGTTCCGTCGCCACGACATCCAACACAGCGCCGCTCAACTGCTCCTTATCCAGCGCAGCCAGCAGATCCTTTTCCACCACATGATCGCCGCGTCCGACATTGATGAAACCTGCGCCTTTGCTCAGACGGGAGAGAAATGCGGCGTCGATGATGTGGCGTGTCTGGAGCGTGCTCGGCAGGAGGTTGACCAGAATATCGATGGAGGGAAGGAAATCAGACAGACCGTCTTCCCCGAAAAACAGGGGAATCTGTTTTTCCTCGCGGGGGCTGCGGCACCATGCGGAGACGTTGAATCCCGCTGCCGCAAGGTGACGTGCCACGGCTGCGCCGAGATTGCCAAATCCGAGAATCCCGATCCGTGTATCCGCGCTGTTTCGGAAAACAGGTTTGCGATGCCAGACATGCTGCGTCTGCTGGCGTGTCCAGCTTTTCGCGTCCCGCAACAGTCCGATTGCGGCCCACATCACATAATCCGCCATGAGCACGGCGGTCTGATCGCCTCCCATGCGGACGAGGGCGACATTGGCTGGAAAGTCCGACCGGTTGACCAGATGATTGACGCCGGCTCCTGTGCAGAGAATGGCCCGCATATGTCCCATTCGGGCCATTTCACCCGGGGGCGGCTCCCAGACCAGCGTATAATCGGCATTTTTGGGATCGAAAGCCGGGTCGAACCAGGAAACCGTGGGAAGGTCTGGAGCAACGCGGGCAAAGGCGTCCCGCCAACTCGTCCAGGCGTCTGGTCCATCGGCGCTGACAGCAAGTGTCCTCATCCCATTCTCCGCATGGCGTCATACTCATTCTGATGGTGCAACATACCGGAAGCGACCATGTGCTGCATTTTCACATAGCGCAACATGACTTTGCCATTCCTTCAAGTGTGTGCATAAACCGTGGCGTCACTCTGGCCTTGGGTTTGAGTTCAGTTTAGCAATCGTAAAAGTGAAGCCTTTCGATGGCGGTTGACGGCGACCGCTGGGTTTTGTTTAGTTTTCGAAATGATCTGAGACACACGAGATAGTGGAGGCCGATCTGAGCCGTATGCCGTCCAGTTCACCCAATCGCACCACCGGCTTTCAGGGTCGGATAGCAGAAGTCGATCTGCGGCTTTTGAGGGTTTTCGCCGCCGTTGCAGAACATGGCGGTTTTGCTGCGGCAGAGGTTGCATTGGGCAAAAGCAAATCGGCCGTCAGTATCGACATCTCGTCGCTTGAGAAAAGACTGAACCTGACGCTGTGCCAGCGCGGGCGCAGTGGCTTCGCGCTCACGCCGGCGGGTGAAAGTGTTCTCGACGCCACCAGAAAGCTGTTCGATGACATCGATCTCTTTCAGAAACGGCTGAATGAAGCGAGCGGCACGCTCTCGGGGCGCTTCAGGCTTTATCTCCCCGATACGATCCAGATTCATGGGGAAACCGCGCTGGTGCGGGCCATTGAACGGTTCACCATTCGTTACCCCGATGTTTACATGGACGTTCGTTCGGCCACCCCGCGTGAAGTGGAATTCGCCGTGCTCAACGGGTCTGCCACGGTAGGCATCACGCTCTACCCGCACCAGCGGCCGGAAATGCAGACGACGCCGCTGTTTCAGGAAACGTCGTCGATCTATTGCGGACAGCGTCATCCTTTCTTTTCCAGGACGGATGAAGAGATTACGCGGGCCGATCTGACGGAAGCCCGCATGATCGAAGTGTCGGACGCCACCACATCGCCGCGCTGGGATGAGTTGCGGGCCGAGATGAATTTCTCCGCCTCGGCGGACAATATCGATTCCCGCACGCTGCTCATTCTTTCCGGCGTCTATATCGGTTTTCTGCCGGATCTGTTCGCCGCACCGATGGTGGAGGAAGGGCGTCTGCGCCGGATCATGTCTGCCGGCCTTGCCCTCACCAACAGCTTTTATCTGCTCGCCCGTCCATCGCTGGACAGCGAACCGATGACCGCTGCTTTTCGTTCCGTTCTCAATGAGGTCAGCCGATGACGGCGCCTTCTTTCCTACGGCGTTCGGCATCCCGCCTGATTGCCGTGGCCAGTTTTCTTGCTGTGACATGTGCGTCCGTCACGACAGGCCACGCCCAGACGGGAGATGTTCCGGCTTTTGCTGCGGGCGGCCATTTCACGGTCTGTACAAATCCCACCCTGCCGCCGATGACATTCGTCAACGGGCAGGATACGCGCGATCTCGCCGGGTTTGACATCGATCTTTCACGTGAATTCGGGCGTCTGTGGCATACGGAACCGACCATCGCCACGATGGACTTCGAAGGCATGTTTCCCAGCCTGACGTCCCGACGTTGCGACATGGTCATCAGCGGTGTCATGCGGCAGGCCGGTCGTGAAAAGAATTACGATGCGGTGCCCTATCTCGATTCATCCATCGTGGTCATCGCCCGCGCGGGCACTCCGAAGATCACTTCCCTTGAGGATCTTTCGGGCCAGAGCGTCGCGGTGGAATCCGGCACCAGCTATGCGACGCTGGTGGAAAAGGTCAACCAGAAGCTCGCACAATCGGGACGGGCCCCGATCAGCCTTCAGCTCTATCCGGCTGAGGATCAGGTCGTGCAACAGGTGCTGCTCGGTCGCGTGCATGCACTGATCAGCCAGGATGTGGAGGTTTATTACCGCCAGAAGCAACTGGGCGGGAAAGTCTCGATCATCCTGAAACCGGACAATCCGGATTTCCGTGAATTTGCTGTCTATCTCCGCAAGAATGCGCAGGACAAGGAAGCGCTCTCACAGACTATCGCGGTACTGAAGCAGCAGGGCATGCTGGAAAGCCTGAGCAGGAAATGGAATATTTCCAACGAGCAGGAGCAGGCTTTCGTCGATAAGGGTGCGTCATCTGCCTTCAGCCTTGAAGTCTTCTTCTCGGCCCTGACCTCCATGGCGTTCGTAAAGGGCGCGGCGCTGACGCTGATTGTGGCAGTGCTGTCTCACCTGACCGCGATCATCATCTCCATTCCGGTGGCGCTGAAACTCAATGGTCCGCGCTCACCTTTGCAGATGCTGCTTTCCGCCTATGTCGCCGTTTTTCGTGGTGCGCCGACGCTGCTGCAACTGCTGTTCATCTGGAACGCCCTGCCGCAGTTCTTTCCGATTTTTCGGGAAAGCTGGTTCACGCCGTTTCTGGCAACATGGCTTTCCCTGTCGATCAATGAATCCGCCTATCAGGTGGAAATCAATCGCGCTGCGCTGCGGGCGGTCGATCAGGGACAGTTGGTTGCAGCAGACGCTCTGGGCATGAAGCGTTCCCAGATCTATCGCTATGTCATTTTCCCGCAGGCGCTCCGCATCGCATTGCCGCCAACAATCAACGAGTTCATCAGTCTCCTGAAAACAACGTCGCTTGCCTCGGTCATCTCATTGCAGGAACTGCTGGCTGTGACCCAGATTCAGGTCGCAAGGACGTTTGAATTCACCGAATACTATTCGGCGGCTCTCGTTTATTACCTCGCGATGGTGTTCTTCTTCCTCTTCCTTCAGAAGCGGATTGAACGCCGTTTCTCATGGGCAGACCGCAACAAGGCGACCGGCCATGGCCAGTGATACCGCCCCGAACCCGGATATCCGGATCTCGGTTCGTAATCTCAGCAAGTTTTACGGTGAGTTTCTTGCGCTTGATCGTCTGAGCCTCGACATCGACAAAGGTGAGAAAATCGTCGTTCTCGGTCCGTCGGGGTCTGGAAAATCGACTTTCATCCGATGCTTCAATCGCATTGAACCGCATGACAGCGGCACTTTGATGATCGATGGGCAGGTTATCGACGACAAAACGGATCTGGCTACCTTGCGTGGTCGCGTGGGCATGGTGTTCCAGAACTACAATCTCTTTCCGCACCTGACAGTGCTCGACAACTGCACGCTTGCGCCGCGTCTTGTGCGGGGCACGCCACGGGAACAGGCGGAGGAAGAGGCACGGCGTTATCTGGCGCAGGTGGGGATCGGCGAGCAGGCGGGCAAATATCCGATCCAGCTTTCCGGTGGACAGCAGCAGCGTGTCGCTATTGCGCGCGCCCTGAGCATGAATCCGGAGATTATCCTGTTTGATGAACCGACGGCTGCGCTTGATCCGGAAGCCATTTCCGGTGTGGTGAGCATCATGGAGGATCTTGCAGCCCAGCAGATCACCACGATCTGCGTGACCCATGAAATGGGCTTCGCGCGGCGGATCGCGGATCGCATCGTGTTCATGGACAAGGGCAGCATCCTTGAAGTCGAGCCGCCCCAGCAGTTTTTCACGGCGCCCCGGACAGAACGCGCCCGGACGTTTCTCGATCAGATGATCCAGTTCTGATCGGTTGCCCTGCGTGGGCAGAATCGTCCCGAGATTGTAAAGATTTTCAGCAGCGTGGCGCATTGCGAGGGTCCACCCGACGCAATATGACGGATCCCGGACGATAGCGGACGCTTAAGAGAGTTCGCATATGTCTGCGGGACGTCGTGCGTTCACATGTTTTGCGCGCGGCGAGGCGGGTAGGGGTTTCGGGTGAACAGTATCAACAAAGCCGTCAGGCCGTGGGTGCTGGCTGTCACAGTGATGGTGAATCTTCCGGCAGGTCCCCTGCGGGCCGAAATGCCTCAGACCGTTACACCGGATCAGGGTATTACACTGAGCGCCGAGGCCCAGCGGAATGCTGCGCTTGTGGTCGGGCGCGCGGAGACAGGGACGCTCGCCACGTTCATCGAAGCGATGGGGCAGGTTCTGCCGATCAGTGGACAGATGGTGACCATTCATCCCGCAGGCTCGGGCAAGGTGCTCACCGTCGATGTCGTGCCCGGGCAGCATGTCCGGAAAAATGGGGTGCTGATCACCTATCAGAACCATTCCCTCCACATCATCCGTTTGCAGCTGGCGAAGGCGAAGGCCGCGGTGGCCACGGCGAGGTCGGCGCAGATGGAAACGGCTGCTGCTTATGAGCGGGCCCGGAAACTGTCCGGTTCAAGTGTTGCTGTGGGAGAGGTGAAGCGCAGGCAGGAACTGTATCAGGCGGCCACGGACGCGCTGACGGCGCGGCTATCCGATCTGGCGACCATACGGCATGAACTGGACGAGGAGTATAATTCCGTCACGGAAGATGACGACCGCAGCGAGACATCGGAAAACGAGACATCGCGCCTCCTGTCACCCGTCGATGGAGAAGTGCAGTCCGTTTCCGTCGGGGTGGCGGACGATATATCTCCGACCTCCGCACCGGTCACGATTGTCGATCTGTCGTCTGTCTGGATTGCCTCGGATATTCTGCCGGAAGACGCCATGCGCGTGAAACCGGGCGGCATGCAGATGGTAACACCCCCTGACGGAGATCCCGGCAAACCCCTCACGTCGTCCATTCTTTCGATCAGCAGTGTGGCCGATCCGGCTACCGGTCTTGTCCGGGTTCTCAGCCGTATCAGCAATGAGAGCGGTGCGTTACGACCGGGCATGATGCTGACGACGCATCTTGAGGGACGCGAGGCTTTCAGTGGGCCGGTGCTTCCGGCGGATGCCGTTGTGGAGATCGACGGGCAGAGTGTGGTTTTTGTGCCTGTGGGTCGCGACAGTTTTCGGCCTGTTCGGGTGCGTGCAAGCAGAGAGACCAACGGGAAGGTGGTCATTCTTTCCGGGCTGAAGGCGGGACAGGAGGTGGTGACGCACGGGGCTTTCGCTCTGAAAGCCGTGCTCGTCATGTCCAATGCGCCGCCGGATAACGACTGACATGCAGGCCGTCTTTCTCTGGTGTCAGAAACGGGGTGTGGCCGTTCTCGGTGTGCTGCTTCTCATGACGATCGGCGGCCTGCTCTCCATGCTGGGATTACCGGTGGAGGCCGTGCCGGACATCTCGCCTCAGCAGGTTCTTGTCTCCGTGGTCGCCCCCGGACTGGCGACGGAAGAAGTCGAGCGGCTCATCACCTTCCCGATTGAAACCAGCATGGCCGGCATTCCCGGCATTACCGATCTCCGGTCCGTCTCCCGTTCGGGCGTATCGGTGGTTTATGTCCAGTTTGCCGACAACACCGATATCAATCTCGATCGTCAGCGGGTAGGAGAGCGCATCCAGCAGGCGCAGTCGCTGATAACGGTGCCGGGCGTCAACATCACCATGGGGCCGCTCTCCACCGGTCTTGGTGAGATCATGCAGTTGCAGATCAAAGGCGATGGCTACTCGCTGATGGATCTCAACCGGATGATGACATGGACGGTGGCGCCGCAGCTCAAGCTGATTCCCGGTGTGGTGGACGTCAATGTCAGTGGCGGGGCGGAAGAAACCTTTCAGGTGGCGCTCGATCCGGCACGGCTTCTGGCTCTGGGTGTTTCCGTGAGCGAGGTCTATCGCGCGGTGGACAGCAACAACACGGCTTCCGGAGGCGGCTGGATCGAGCATCATGAAGAGCAGCAGATCGTCGTCGGTCGTGGACTGATCGGCTCTTTGGCGGATTTCGGCAATATCCCTGTGCGGGTGAATGCCAACGGAACGGCGATTTTCCTCCATGATCTCGGCAAGGTCTCGCTTGGTCCGCGCACCCGCATCGGTGCCGTCACGCGCGATGGTAACGGTGAGATCGTGATCGGCGTTGCGATGATGGAAATGGGCGCCAGCTCAAATGCGACGCTTGCGGCCATCAACCGTGCGCTGCCAACCATCCGACATTCCCTGCCTCATGGCGTGTCGCTCGATCCTTACTATGTGCGTTCGACGCTGACCGATGCGACCATCCGGACCGTCAAGGAAAATCTGGTGCTCGGCGCGCTGTTGGTGTTGGGCGTGCTGATCGTCATGATTGGTGACTGGCGCGCGTCGCTGGTGATTGTTTCGGTCATTCCATTCTCCCTGCTCGCCGCAATCACAGGCATGCGGTGGTTTGGCATTTCGGCCAACCTGCTGAGTCTGGGGGCGATCGATTTCGGGATGATCGTCGATAGTTCCCTCGTGGTCATCGAACATCTGCTGACCCGGAGAGAGAAAGCGGAGAGAGACGGAGAACAGCTCGTTTTTGGTGAACTCGTCGCGTCCTCGGCGGCAGAAGTCATACAGCCGGTTAGTTTCGCCATTCTCGTCATCATCATGGTCTATCTGCCGATCCTTTCCCTTCAGGGTATCGAAGGGAAAATGTTCCGGCCGATGGCGCAGACCGTCATCATGGCATTGCTGGCGTCGCTGTTTTACTGCTTCCTCGGTATCCCCGTGCTGGCCTCGCTGGTACTGCGCAAAGGCCGGTTGCAGGGTGAGACGCGGCTGACAGAATGGTTGCGCCGCCACTATGAGACCGCTCTGCGCTGGTGTCGGCTGCATTCGACGAGTGTGTTCATCACGACGCTTGTCTGTTTTGCTGCGTCTGTTCTGATCGCGTCCCGACTGGGGGGCGAATTCATCCCCACGCTTGAGGAAGGCGCGCTGACAGTCACCACCACGCGTCTGCCCAGCATCTCCCTGCCGCAGGTCATTCACGAGGTCACGTTGCAGGAGCGTATCCTGAAGCGTTTCCCGGAAGTGAAGACGGTCGTGACCAGTATCGGCACTTCAGCGATCCCGACGGACCCAATGGGCGTCAACGAGGCGGACACGTTCGTTCTGCTGAAAGACCACTCGCAATGGCGGACGGCCTCAACTCAGAGCGGCCTCGTTATGGCGATGAGCAAAGCGCTGAAAGACGCCATGCCCGCCGCGCAGCAGAGCTGGAGCCAGCCTGTGGAAATGCGCATGGACGATCTCCTGTCCGGGGTGCGGACGCAGATTGCGGTGTCGATTTACGGGCCTGATCTTCAGGAACTGTCGCGGCTGGGCGCGCAGGTTGTGTCCGTGATGGGAGCGGTGCCGGGCGCCGCGGACGTAGCCGCGCAGGGTGATGGTAGCGTGCAGTTCATCCATGTGGATGTTGATCGGCAGCGCGCCGCCCGGCTCGGAGTCTCTCTGCAGGATGTGCTCGACACGGTGGAGGCGGTCGGCGGCCATATCGGTCGATCGGTAACGATCAATAATGCCTTCATCAGCACGCAGGTGCGCTTCGAACCGGCTGCGGTTGCAAATCGGGATCGTATCGCGGCCCTTCGGGTGCGGCGCACCGATGGTCGTGGTGCGGTGCAGCTTTCGGAGGTTGCCAGCGTACGGGTGGAGGATGGACCGCCCAAGATCAGCCGCGATCAGATCCAGCGTCGTCTGATGGTGCAGGCCAATGTGCGGGGCCGGGACATGAACTCCTTTGTCGAGGCGGCCCGGAAGGAGGTCGCCGCGAAGGTGCGCCTGCCTCCCGGCTACAGGATGGTCTGGGCGGGACAGTTCCAGAATCTCCGTTCGGCGATGGCGCGACTGGAAGTCATTGTGCCGATTACGCTGGCATTGATTTTCGGGCTTCTTGTTCTGGCGCTGGGATCTGTCCTGCCTGCGCTGCTGGTCTTTGTGAATCTTCCGATGGCCGCAACGGGTGGCATTTTCGCGCTGGCGTTGCGGGGACTGCCTTTCAGCATCTCGGCGGGGATCGGTTTCATCGCCCTGTTTGGTGTGGCGATTCTCAATGGTGTGGTTCTGCTAAGCGCCATCCAGACTCGTCGGGCCAATGGGGAGAGTGCGGAAGAAGCGGCTTTTGGCGCGGCTGCGGACCGTTTCCGTCCGGTCATGGCTACGGCACTGGTGGCGAGCCTTGGCTTTATTCCCATGGCGCTTTCCGCCAGCGCGGGAGCGGAAGTCGAACGGCCATTGGCGACAGTGGTGATCGGAGGGTTGCTGTCCTCAACGGCGCTCACTCTACTCGTTCTGCCAAGTCTTTATGCGCGTGTGATGAAACGGAGAACTGGCTGAGGCACATGCTTCTATTTCTTGCTCTGAAGTAAACGGAGGGCTACGAAGAAATCCATGATCCGTCTTATTCTTCTCGTGCCGTTTCTTCTGGCCCTTATCCTGTTTGCCGCAAGCAATCAGGAATCCTCCCAGATGTGGTTCCTGACTTACAGCTGGTCCTCTTCCGTCGGTGTTCTGGCAGTCCTTATCGCATTCGGCGGTCTGCTTCTGGGCGCTTTTGGCGTCTGGGTGAGCGAGCTTGGCCAGCGGCGTCGGGCACGGAAAGCTGAGGCACGGGTCAAGGAACTGGAAACGACCGTCGCCAACCAGTCGGGTGAAGTCGAGCAATTGCGGGCCCGCCTTGTCATCGCTGAAAATCATTCTGCGGCCCCCGCAGCGCCTACCGCGCCTTTACAGCCGCCCTCATCGTCAACACCGGTCTGATCCCATGTCTGTACGACGCACTCAGCTGATTACAGCGCTCGACACGCGTGATCCTGCGCAGGCCGCGCAATGGGCTTCGGCCGTTTCACCCCATGTAGATGCCATCAAGCTGGGGCTTGAGTTTGCCTATGCCGCCGGTTTTGACGCGGTGGAGAAAGTGGCGGCGGGTCGGAAACTGTTTCTCGATCTGAAGTTGCATGACATCCCGAATACGGTCGGTTCAGCCATCGCCAGTCTCGGTCGTCGACTGCGACCAGCAATGCTTACCATCCATGCGTCGGGTGGCAGCGCAATGGTCGCCGCGGCGCGCAAGGCGTGTGACGACAGTTTCCCTGAGGGTGAACGTCCGATCCTTCTGGCCGTGACCGTGCTGACCAGTCTGGACGATGCTGCCCTTGCCGAAATGGGCGTAAGGGATGGAGCGCGGGCGCAGGTGCTGCGTCTTGCTGAACTGGCTCTGCGTAATGGCGCGGATGGTCTTGTCTGTTCTCCGCATGAACTCAGCGCACTGCGGCAGGAATTCGGCGACAAGCCTGTGCTGGTAACACCCGGTATTCGTCCGGCGGGCGCTGCATTGGGCGATCAGAAGCGTGTCATGACACCGGCGGATGCACGGCAGGCTGGTGCGGACTGGATCGTTGTGGGGCGGCCTATCACGGGTGCTGCTGACCCGGCTGCCGCTGCGGCGTCGATCGCAGCAGATCTCGCAGCCTGAATATGACCGTTGGCGTCAAGATCTGCGGACTGACCGAGGAGCGCGGCCTAGACGCGTGTCTAGAATACGGTGCGGACTGGGTCGGTTTCGTGTTCTTCAACAGATCGCCACGCCATGTGACGGCTGATCGTGCAGCGACGCTTCTGCGGCGGATGGACGGTCTGTCCATGATGCCCGGTCGTGTCGGCCTGTTTGTTGAGCCAACCGATGAGGATATCGCCGATGTGCTGGCGACGGTGCCGCTCGATATCCTGCAACTCTACACGACGCCTGAGCGGGCCAAGGCAGTGCAGGAGCAGTTCGGCAAGGAAGTCTGGTTATCCTGTCCCGTCTCAGTGGCCGCTGATCTGCCGCAACACTGTGATGTAAATCGGCTGGTGATCGAGTCACGCGCGCCGAAAGGGGCGAGCCGGCCTGGAGGCAATGGGTTGGCTTTGCCTTGGGATCTTACACAGACATGGCAGGCTCCAAGCCCTTGGATTCTGGCAGGAGGCCTCAATCCCGACAATGTGGCTGAAGCTATCCGCTTGAGCCTCGCCCCTGCGGTTGATGTGTCGTCGGGCGTGGAATCTGAGCCGGGCGTGAAGGACGTGCAGGCAGTCAGGCGCTTTATTCAGGCGGCAAAGGTAGACTGATCATCAGTCTGTGCATTTTTCCTCTTGAGTCTCTGCACGATACTGCTATGAAACGCACCCAGCGCCGGAGAGATGGCCGAGCGGCTTAAGGCGCACGCTTGGAAAGCGTGTGTACGTTAATAGCGTACCGTGGGTTCGAATCCCACTCTCTCCGCCA